>DVOV01000164.1 GCA_018713375.1 Candidatus Scatomorpha stercorigallinarum
CGGAGGCCTATGTGCCCTCGACGGATACCTATATAGAAAAGGACGCCTCCACGAACGAGGAGATCGACCGCCTGCGCCTTTCCGCCACGGCCTCGCTGCTCGAGCGGCGGGACGTGCTGGTGGTCGCCTCCGTCAGCTGCATCTACGGCCTCGGCGAGCCGGAGGACTTCGGCAAGATGATGGTGCCCGTGCGCGTGGGGCTGGAGATCGCGCGCGACGAGCTCATCAAGCGCCTGATCGAGATCAGGTACGAGCGCAACGACATCGCCTTTGAGCGCAATATGATAAGGGTGCGCGGCGATACGGTGGAGGTCTGGCCGGCGTATTATAAGGACAGCGCCATCAGGATAGAATTCTTCGGCGACGAGGTCGACCGCGTGAGCGAGATAAACCCCGTCACCGGCGAGGTGATAAGGCGGCTCACAAACATGCCCATCTTCCCCGCCAGCCACTATATAACGCCAAAGGAGAAGCTGCAGCGCGCCGTGAAGGAGATTCGCCGCGAGTGCGACGAGCGCGTGGCCTATTTCAAGAGCCAGGACAAGTTCCTGGAGGCCCAGCGCATCGAGCAGCGCACGAGCTTCGACATCGAGATGATAAACGAGCTGGGCTACTGCTCGGGCATCGAGAACTACAGCCGCATCATCTCCGGCAGCGCGCCGGGCAGCGCGCCGATGACGCTGCTGGACTATTTCCCCAAGGACTTCGTGCTCTTCGTGGACGAGAGCCACGTGACGCTGCCGCAGGTGCGGGCCATGTACCGCGGCGACCGCGCGCGCAAGGAGACGCTGGTGGAGTACGGCTTCCGCCTGCCGAGCGCGTTCGACAACCGGCCGCTGAAATTTGAGGAGTTCCAGCAGCGAATAGGCCAGGCGATATACGTCTCCGCCACGCCGGGGGAGTATGAGCGCTCCCGCTCCGGGCAGATCGTGGAGCAGATCATCCGCCCCACGGGATTGCTGGACCCGGAGGTCTCCGTCCGCCCGGTCGAGGGGCAGATAGACGATCTGATGGACGAGATAAAAGCGCGCATCGCCAAAAACGAGCGCACGCTGGTGACCACGCTCACCAAGCGCATGGCGGAGGACCTCTCCGCCTATCTCTCCGCCAACGGCGTCAAGTGCCGCTATATGCACCACGACATCGGGGCCATCGAGCGGATGGAGATCATCCGCGACCTGCGCCTCGGCGAATTCGACGTGCTGGTGGGCATAAACCTGCTGCGCGAGGGCCTCGACCTGCCGGAGGTCAGCCTGGTGGCCATCCTCGACGCGGACAAGGAGGGCTTCCTCCGCAGCGAGACGAGCCTTATCCAGACGATAGGCCGCGCGGCGCGCAACGCCGGGGGCCTCGTCATCATGTACGCCGATACGGTGACGCCCAGCATGCGCGCCGCCATCGACGAGACCGCCCGCCGCCGCGCCAAGCAGGACGCCTATAACAGGGCCCACGGCATCGTGCCCAGGACGATAATCAAGAGCGTCCGCGGCCTGCTGGAGCCGGAGGAGGAGCAGGGCCGGAAGGGCAAGGGCGCGCGCACGGACGGCGTGAAGATGACCGCCGCCGAGCGGCGCGAGGAGATCGCCAGGCTGGAGAAAAAGATGCGCGAGGCGGCGAAGATGCTCGAATTCGAGTACGCCGCGCTGCTGCGCGACCAGATCATCAAACTGCGGGGTGAGAAGTGATGAAAAAGGCCGCGACGCCCGTGCTTTCGCTGCTCGCGCTGCTGCTCGTCTGCGGCGCGCTGATATCCCCGCGCGCCGCCACGGCGGGCATCGCGGAGATGGCGCCCGCGCCCTCCGCCGCCGTGGAGAGCGCCGCGCCCACGCCCTCCCCGACGCCGACGCCGACTCCCACGCCCACGCCCACGCCGGAGCCCACGCCCAGCGTGGCCAGGCTGCTCTTCGGCGGCGACCTGGTTATACACACCTCGCTGACGGACGACGCCGCGCAGGCCGACGGCAGCTATGACTTCGCGCCCATGTTCGAGGATGTGCAGGAGCTGATATCCTCGGCGGACTACGCCACCTGCTGCCTGGAAGCGGCGCTCACGGGCGAGCCGCCCTGGACGGGCTACCCGCTGTTCCACCTGCCGGACGGCATTGCCTATTCGCTCGCGGAGGTGGGCTTCGACCTGGTGAACACGGCCAGCAACCACGCCGTGGACGGCCGCCTGGCCGGCATCGTGCGCACGCTGGACGTGCTGGACGAGGCGGGGCTGGACCACGTGGGCACCTACCGCACGCAGGAAGAGCGGGATGAGAACAGCGGCATCCTGGTGAAGGAGATAAACGGCATCACGGCCGCGTTTCTGGACTTCACCTACGGCACCAACGCCATTCCCGTGGACGACTACCCCTACGCGGTGAACGTCTACAACCTGGACTATATGACCACGCTGGTGGACGTGGACTATGAGATGCTGGACGCGGACATGGCCGCCGCCCGCGCGCTGGATACGGACGTCATCATCGTCACCGTACACTGGGGCGCGGAGTATCTCACCGGGCCCACGCAGTACCAGCGCTCGCTGGCCGACTATCTCTTCGCCCAGGGGGCGGACATCGTCATCGGCGGGCACCCGCATGTGCCGGAGCCGATGGAGCTGCGGCGCGTGACGGACGAAAACGGCGCCGAGCGCACGTGTTTCCTCGTCTACAGCCTGGGCAACCTGCTCTCCGGGCAGGACAGGACCTATACCGACCTCACGGCCATGGTCAGCATCGAGCTGACGAAGGACCCCTATACCGGCGGGACGGAGATAACTGCCGCCGGGTATACGCCGATGATCATGGTGGACCTCTATGACTACGGCGTGACGGACCAGGGCTGGCGCTGCCGGCTCTGGGATTTGCGGCGGGCCATCGCAGACTATGAGTCCGGCGACGACCGCGGCGTCATCACGCCCGGCATGTACAACGCGTTCGTGACGGCGCTCGACGACTGCGAGCGCATATTCGGGACGCTGGAATTCCCCGCGGAGGAGGACGCAGCATGAAGCTGATGATATTGGACGGCAACAGCATCGTCAACCGCGCGTACTACGGCGTGCGGCCGCTGAACGCGCCGGACGGCACGCCTACCAACGCCGTTTACGGCTTTCTCGCCATTTTGCAGCGGCTGCTGGAGGAGAGCGCGCCGGACGCGCTCTGCGTGGCCTTCGACCTGCCGGAGCCGACCTTCCGCCACCGGCAGTACGCGGGCTATAAGGCCCAGCGCAAGCCGATGCCGGAGGACCTGGCGGCGCAGATGCCCGTGCTCAAGCGCGTGCTGGAGGAGATGGGCGTCCGCCGGCTGGAGGCGGCGGGCTGGGAGGCCGACGACATCCTCGGCACGGCGGCGAAAAAGTGCGCCGCCGCCGGCTGGGGCTGCGAGATCGTCACCGGCGACCGGGACAGCTTCCAGCTCATCGGCGGCGGGGCCGCCGTGCGCTTCGTGAAGTCCCGCATGGGCCGGGAGGAGACGGCGCTCTACGACACGGCGCGCTTCGAGGCCGAGTACGGCTTCGCCCCGCCGCTGATGGTGGACCTGAAGGCCCTGATGGGCGACGCCTCCGACAACATCCCCGGCGTGCCGGGGATAGGCGAAAAAACGGCGCTCGACCTGGTGCGCCGCTACGGCGGCATAGACGCCATCTATGCGCAGATAGACACGCTGGACATCCGCGAGGCCGTGCGCAAAAAGCTCGCCGCCGGCGAGGAGAGCGCGCGCTTGAGCTACGAGCTGGCCACCATCCGCTGCGACGCGCCGGTGGAGGTGGAGCCGGAGGCCCTGCGCTGGGACCGGGACTTCCGGCCCGGGCTCTACGCCCTGTTTTCCTCGCTCGGCTTCAACCGCTTCATTGAAAAATGGGGCCTGGCCCCGGGCGGGCAGCCGGAGGAAGCCGCGCCCGCGGGGCCGGAGGCCCTGCCCGACCTCGGCGCGCTGCCGGCGGAGGAGGTCATCGCTCGGCTCTCCGCCGCGCCCTATGTCTCCGTCCTCGCCGCCGGGGGGCTCGACGAGCTGGCGCTCTGCGACGGGCAGGCCGTTTTTTCCTCCCGCTGGGCGGGAAACGGCGAGGGGCACGAGCGCGTGCTCGCGCGCCTCTTCTCCCCGGACGTGAAAAAAGTGGGCCAGGACGTGAAGGACCTGATGCGCGCGCTGCTCGCAGAGGGGCGCGGCATCGAGGGCTTCGTCTTCGACACGGCCCTGGCCGGCTATGTCCTCGACCCCACGGAGAGCGGCTATGACGCCGCGCGCCTGGCCGCGCGCCACCTGGGCGGCGAGACGGCGGAGGCCCAGGCCCTCTGGCAGCTCTATCCCGTGCTGGAGGGGAAGCTCCGCGAGGCGGAGGCGCTGGAGCTCTACCAGTCCATCGAGCTGCCGCTCTGCTCCGTGCTCGCGGAGATGGAGCACAAGGGCTTCCTGGTGGACCGCCGGGCCCTGGCCGCGTTCGGCGAGAGCCTGGGCGGCGGCATAGAAAAACTGCAGCAGGACATCTGGCGCCAGGCGGGGCACGAGTTCAACATCAACTCGCCCAAGCAGCTCGGCGAGGTGCTCTTCGAGGAGCTGATGCTGCCCGCCGGGAAAAAGACCAAGACCGGCTGGAGCACCAACGCCGACGTGCTGGAAAAGCTCATAGGCAAGCACCCGATCGTCTCCGAGATACTCGACTACCGGATGCTCGCCAAGCTCAAAAGCACCTATGCCGAGGGGCTCATCAAGGTCATCTCGCCGGACGGGCGCATACACACGAATTTCAAGATGACCGTCACCGCCACGGGGCGAATTTCGAGCACGGAGCCGAATTTGCAGAACATCCCCGTGCGGCGCGAGCTGGGCGGGGAGATACGGAAGATGTTCGTTGCGCCGGAGGGCAGCGTCCTTGTTGACGCCGACTACAGCCAGATAGAGCTGCGTATCCTCGCGCACATCTCCGGCGACGCGACGATGCAGCGGGCCTTTTTGAGCGGCGAGGACATCCACGCCGTCACCGCCTCGCAGGTGTTCGGCGTGCCGCTGGAGCAGGTGACGCCGCAGATGCGCAGCCACGCCAAGGCTGTCAATTTCGGCATCGTCTACGGCATCTCCGCCTTTTCGCTGGCGCAGGACATCGGCGTGCGCCCGCGGGAGGCGCAGGCCTATATCGACGCCTATCTGGAAAAATACCACGGCGTGCGCGAATACATGGAGCGCGTGATCGCCGAGGCCAAGGAGCGCGGCTATGTGGAGACGCTCTATCACCGCCGGCGGCCGATGCCGGAGCTGAAGAGCGCCAACCGCAACACGCGCGCTTTCGGCGAGCGCGTGGCGCGCAACATGCCCATCCAGGGCACGGCCGCGGACATCATCAAGCTGGCGATGGTCAACGTCCGCCGGCGGCTGAGGGCCGAGGGCCTGCGCGCGCAGCTCATATTGCAGGTGCACGACGAGCTGATCGCCGAGTGCCCCGAGGAGGAGGCGGAGCGCGTTATGGCGCTGCTGACGGAGGAGATGGAGAACGCGGCCAGGCTCTCCGTACCGCTGACGGTGGAGGCCCACTGCGCCCGCAGCTGGGCGGAGGCGCACTGATGACGACATTCGAAGAAGCGGCGAAGATGCTCGACGAGGCCGCCGAGAGCCTGCCGCCGGAGATATTCGAGCGGTTGAACGGCGGCGTCAACCTGCTGCCCGCGCGTAAGACCGACCAGAACGGCCTGCTGGTGATGGGCACCTACAACGTGAACGCCATGGGCCGCTATGTGGAGATCTACTACGGCTCCTTCCGCTCGCTATACCGCGACGCGCCGCCGGAAAAATGGCGCCGGGAGCTGACAAAGACGCTCAAGCACGAGCTCACGCACCACGTGGAGAGCCTGGCCGGCGACCGCAGTTTGGAAAAATGGGACGAGCGGCACGTGGCCGAGCTGCTCTCCGGCCTGGCGGAGCCACTGCGCGCGGAGAGCGTCATATTCATCGACGCGGACGGCGCGGGGCTGGCCCCGCTGGCGGCGGGGCTTTTCCGCGAGGCGCTGCGCGCGGAGGGCGTGGAGATACCGAACGCCTTCGCCGGGCTGAGCGCGGCCGCGCGCGTGAACCCGCGCGCCGTGAAGGCCGCGGCGCGCTACGGCGCGGACATCTCCGGCTACGCGCCGGCGGAGGCCACGGCGGAGCTGCTGGGGCGCTACGAGGCCGCGCTGTGCATGACGGAGCGGCAGGCGGACGCGCTGGCGGAGCGCTACCCGGCCTTTGACGAGCGGCTGCTCTGCCTGGGCGAGGCGGACATCGCGCCCCCCGCGCTGGACACCCAGGGCGGCTGGAACCGCGTTTCCGACGCGCTGGCGCGGGAGATAGACTACCTGCTCGACGAGCTGCTGGGGGCGGAGGGTGATGAGGATACGTGACGCGCGCGCAGGCGACGCCGGCGCCATCGACGCCCTGGAGCGGCAGTGCTTCGCCGACCCCTGGCCGGAGGAGGCCGTGGCCGCCTATATAAACGGCGGAAACTGCCTGATGCTCTGCGCCGAGGGCGAGGGCGGCGAGCTGCTGGGCTACGTGGGGATGCAGCACGTGCTCGACGAGGGCTATATCGGCAACGTCTGCACCGCGCCGCAGCACCGCCGGCGGGGCGTGGCCCGCGCGCTGCTCGCGGAGCTGGAATCGCGCTCGCGCCGCCTGGGCCTCGCCTTCCTCACGCTGGAGGCGCGCGCTTCCAACGCGGCGGCCATCGCCCTCTACGAGGGCGCGGGCTATGAGCGCGTGGGGACGCGGCCCGGATATTACCAACACCCGGCGGAGGACGCCGTTATCATGACACTTTTTCTGAAAGAGGGACGGACATGATCATACTTTCCGTGGAGACCTCCTGCGACGAGACCGCCGTGGCCCTGGTGCGCGACGGGCGCGAGGTGCTCACAGACCAGATATTCTCCCAGGCCGACCTGCACGCCGTCTACGGCGGCGTGGTGCCGGAGATCGCCTCCCGCAGCCACACGGAGGTCATCAGCTACCTGGCGCAGCGGGCGCTCTCCGCCGCCGGCGTCACGCGCCGGGACATCGGCGCCGTGGCCGTGACCTATGCGCCGGGGCTGATCGGCGCGCTGCTCGTGGGCGTGAATTTCGCAAAGGCCGCGGCGCTGGCGCTGAACGTGCCGCTGGTGCCCGTGCACCACATCCGCGGGCACATCGCCGCCAACTACCTCGCCTTCCCCGAGCTGGAGCCGCCCTTCCTCTGCCTTGCCATCTCCGGCGGGAACACCATGCTCGTGGACGTGCGCGGGTATACGGACATGCGCGTCCTCGGCGCCACGCGCGACGACGCCGCCGGCGAGTGCTTCGACAAGACGGCGCGCGTGCTGGGCCTGCCCTATCCCGGCGGCAAGCCGCTGGACGACCTCTCGCAGGGCGGGGACGACGGCAAATACCGCCTGCCCATAGGGCATGTGGAGGGCGAGCCCTATGAGATGAGCTTCTCCGGGCTGAAAACGGCCGTCATCAACCTGGTGCATACGGCGGAGCAGCGCGGCGAGGAGCTCGACCGCGCCTCCCTCGCGGCCAGTTTCTGCCGCGCGGTGAGCGAGAGCCTGGTGCCGCGGACGATGGCCGCGGCGAAGGAGCTGGGCTACGGCAAGATCGCCGTGGCCGGCGGCGTGGCCGCCAATTCGCGCATCCGCCGGGACTTCGCCGCGGCGGCGGAGGCCGCGGGCGACCGGCTCTACATACCTCCGCTGAGGCTCTGCGGGGACAATGCGGCCATGATCGGCTCGCAGGGCTATTACGAATTCATGGCCGGGGCGCGGGCGGGGGCGGACCTCAACGCCCACGCCACCATGGAGCTCTGAGGCCATGGGCGTGCACGAGGGCCACCGCGAGCGGCTGCGCCGCCGCTTCGCCGAGCACGGGCTGGAAAACTTTGACGATGTGAACGTCCTGGAGCTGCTGCTCTTCTATGTCCGGCCGCGGCAGGACACCAACGAGCTGGCCCACCGCCTGATAGACTACTTCGGCTCCATCGACCGCGTGTTCGACGCGCGCCTGGGCGACCTGGAGCGCGTGGAGGGCGTGGGGCGGGAGACGGCGGCCTTTTTGCACCTCATCCCGCAGGTGAGCCGCCGCTACATGGAGCGCAAGTGGCGCCCCGGCGAGCTGATGGACTCCGCCGGGGCGGCGGGGCGCTTCCTGCTGCCGCTGTTCGCCCACGAGCGCAGCGAGGTGGTGTACATGGTCTGCCTGGATGCGCGCTGCGCCTATCTCAACAGCCGCGCCATGGCCCGCGGCACGGGCCACTTTGCCGAGGTCAGCACCCGCAGCCTGGTGGAGTACGTCCTCGGGCAGAACGCCGCCAAGGCCATCGTCGCCCACAACCACCCGCAGGGCCTGGCCCTGCCCTCGCGCGAGGACGAGATCGCCACGGAAAAGCTGCTCTTCGCCCTGGCGTCCGTAGAGGTGGAGCTGGTGGACCACATCATCGTCGCCGGGCAGCAGTTCGCCTCCCTGGCCGAGAGCGGGCTCATCGGCCGCGCGCGGGAGCGGCTGCACGCGCAGATGCGCAGCATCGAGCGTGCGGAGGGATAGGCTGCATACCTTCCTTCACGCGGCCGGGCGCAGGGCGGGCATACTGGTTATGTTAACCGCGTCACCGGCAGTTTTCAACATCGGTTTTGGGTGCTCCGGCCCGCCGGGCGGCCCGGGCCGCGCAGAATCAGGCTTTGCGCCGCCGGCGGCTGTGGGAAACCCTGTTGATAATGTTGATAACTCTCTGCATAGGGCGCGCGGCGCGTCAGTTATGTCAAGGGCGCGCCGGCGGAGCGCGCGCGAAGGCGGTCGAAAAACGCCGCATAGCGCCGGTATCCCGAACGCCTCCGCCGCCCGGCGCGCGCCGCGTGAGGCAGGATTTGATGCAATATTACAGAACGTAATCAAAACGGGCGCAAGATGGCGGCCGTGCGCGAGAAGAAAAACCTGTTGACTTTATCCCGGCTCTGTGATAAAATTTTCAGGCGCGAAAAGGCGTGCTGGCATAGCTCAGTCGGTAGAGCAGCTGATTCGTAATCAGCAGGTCGTGTGTTCGAGTCACATTGCCAGCTCCAAGCCAAGCCGGGCCTGACGGGAAGTCGGGCCCGGCTCTTTGTATTTCGGAGGCAGCTCCGCGGCTTTTGAGTTGCCGTGCAGGGGCGCAGGCCCCTGCGATCTCTTTCTGAGAGATTTCTTTTTGTCTTGTCAAAAAGAAACCCCTCAGACTCCAAAGAGAAAACCGCTTGGTGCTCGTCGGAAGATAAATCCGATTGTCACCCAACTTCTGTACCTCGAAAAGTGGTCATCCCGAATGGTGAATGACGTAAGCCACCAAAACCGTGCATTGCTCCCTGCGGTCGCGGCACTAACGGCCCAAAATATGCGGCGTTTTAGGCCGGTCCCGACTACTTGCTCGTCAGTGCCGCGAGCGTAAGCGAAGCTTTGCACGGTCGGCGATGCGGACAGTCATTCATCATTAGGGATTGGAACTATTCGGTGCCGCAAGGTTTGGTAAAAACCGGCTTTTGGCTACGACACGCACCCAAGCGCTTTTCTTTGGGGCGCCACACCCGTTTCTTTGGGCAAGACCAAAGAAATGGGGTGGCAAAAGGTTCTGCAAGGGCCCTCGCCCCTGCAATCGCCCTCGCCGCGCCTTGGCGCGGCGCTACGCCTCCGGCCGCCAGCCGGGGCTACGCCTACGCGGACTTGAGGAATGTGTGCTCCTCGCTCTCCGGCGCGGCGCAGGAGGCGTTTTTGGGTGAATACGGCCCTTTCGACGAACGGGAGGCGGAAATAGACGCCGTTGTGAGCGTCCTGAACGGGCTGATCTCGGCCTACGGGCGCGAGCGGCTGCCCGCGTGGTCGGCCGGGCTGATAGAGGAGCTGCGCGGCGGGCTGTATGAGCGTGTGGAACGGCTCATAGGTAAATAAAAAATTTTTTCGCGGGATATAACTTTTCGCCCGGGCGGGGCGTCTGTATTGGTGAGAGAAAGAAAAGGAGGCGGTATGATGAGCCGGAGAGAAAAGACAAAACGCCGGCAGCGCGCCGTGCGCCGGGCGGTGGTGTCCACCATCTGGGGCATCGCGCTCTGCGCACTGGCCGTGATCGCCATGCCGTCGCTGCTGAGCGCCAGCGGCCTCGCAAACGGCTACGCCCCCGCGCAGGTGACCATCTCGCCGCGCGCGAGCGCCGCGGCGGGACGGGATAGGACGGCGGCCGGCGAAGACGCCCCGGCGGTGGGGAGCGATGCTCCCGCGGCGGATAAGCCCGTGATAAATACGGATAAGCCCTTGCCGGAAGAGGAGAAGCCCGCGCCCACCGGAGATACGGCGGGGCCGGCGGAAGAAGCGGAACCGCCGGAGACAGCGGCGGAGGAGCCCGTCAACGGCCCGGAAGCGCCGGCGGAGGAGCCCTTCGCCGCCGTGCCGGAGAGCGAGGCGGTGGGGGACGATTATTTTGCGGACGCGGCCTTCATCGGCAACTCGCGCACGCAGGGCCTGCGGCTCTATTCGGGCCTGAAGGACACGAACTGGCTGTGCAGCGTGGGGCTGACGGTGGAGACGGCCGCGACGGAGAAGTTCTCCGTGGCGGACGGCAAGTACACCGCCCTGGACGCCCTCGGCGTGCTCAAGCCGGCCAAGGTGTACATCATGCTGGGGCTCAACGAGCTGGGCTGGAAGAGCGCGGACATCTTCATCGAGAAATACGCCGCCATCATCGACGCCGCCCTGGCGGCGAACCCGGACTGCCTGGTGTATGTGCAGTCCATCCTGCCGGTGAGCGCGGCGAAGGACGCCGGCGGCACCTGGTGCAACAACGCCAACGTCAACGCCCGAAACGAGCGGCTGAAGGAGCTGGCGGAGGAAAAGGGCGTGTATTACCTGGACGTGGCCTCCGCCTTCCGCGGGGAGGACGGCTGCCTGCCCGCCGGGGACACGCCGGACGGCATACACCTCACGCCCGGCCTCTGCGTGAGCTGGCTCGACTATCTGAAAACACACACGGTAACGGAGGAGACGCCATGAAAAAGACCATAGCCCTTGCGCTCTGCGCGCTGCTGGCGCTGACGGCCCTGGCCGGCTGCGGGCAGGCGGCGGAGGCGGAGGTGCAGCTCGACGAGCTGGCCTTCCAGATCCGCGACAGCGTGGAGAGCAGCGAGGAACTGTATCTGCTGGACGAGGGCATCGCCCGCGAGCTGTTCGGCGCGCCGGAGGACGCGCAGTGCGTGGCCTGGGCCGGCGCGGGGGCCACGGCGGAGGAACTGGCCGTATTTGAGCTGGCCGACGCGGAGGCGGCCGGCACGCTGCTGGACGCGCTGCGCGCGCGCAACGCCGAGCGCGAGGAGAGCTACGCCGGCTATCTGCCCGACGAGGTGCCGAAGCTGCAAAACACGCTGCTGCTCTCGAGCGGGCGCTATGTGCTGCTCTGCACGGCGCCGGACACCGCCGGCGCGCGCGAGGCCTGGGACGCGGCCTTTGAAGGATAAGTAAAGGGAGAAAGGGATAGCCTGTGGGCCGCATAACGGTCGAGGAATACGCGGATTTTGTCAGAGAAGATCAGCAGAGGGCCTACCGCCTGGCCTACGGCTATCTGAGATCGCGGGAGGACGCGCTGGACGCCGTGCAGGAGGCGGTGGCCTCCGGACTGGAGCGGCTGGACAGCCTGCGCGAGCCGCAGCGGCTGCGCACCTGGTTCACGCGCATACTGGTGAACGAATGCCTGGACGTGCTGCGCCGGCGGAAGCGCCGCGGCGGCGACGCCAGCCTGGACGCCGACCCGGGGCTCATGCCCGCGCTGCCGGACGGCGCGGAGCGGAGCACGGAAGCCCTGGCCGTCTATCAGGCGGTGGAGGAGCTGCCGCCCAAGCTGCGCACCGTGGTGCTGCTGCGGTTTTTTGAGGATATGACGCTTGCCGAAGTGGCGGAGAGCGCGGGCTGCACGCTGAGCACGGCGAAATCCCGCCTCTACCGCGCGCTGGGCATATTGAGGCTGAAGCTGGGAGAGGAGGACTGGCTGTGAAAGAGGAGCTGAAAGCGCTCTATACGGACGTGCCGGCCCCGGCGGGGCTGAGCGCCGCGGTGGAACGCGGCCTGGCCGAGGGCATGCGCC
>DVOV01000013.1 GCA_018713375.1 Candidatus Scatomorpha stercorigallinarum
TCACCAACGGATGACCTCCGTTAGTGAGGCGCGCAGCGCATCTGCCTCCAGGCGCAGCCTGGGCGTTTTTCTTTGGGGCGCCACTCCCGTTTCTTTGGGCAAGACCAAAGAAATGGGGTGGCACGTGGGTCTTGCAGGGGCCTTCGCCCCTGCACTCCCCAGCCTGCGGGCGGGCCGCAGGCAAATGTCTCCAGGCGCAGCCTGGTCAGCGCAGCTTGGCCCCGCAGTAGGGGCAGAATTTGCTGCTGGCGGAGACGGCGGAGCCGCACTCGGGGCAGTATACGGTGTCCGCGCGTTTGTAGTCGGTGTAGTCGGCGCCGCCGTCGCGGCGGGAGCCGCCGTACCCGTCGTAGCGCGCGCCGCCGCGCTCATCATCATAGCGGGAGCCGCCCGCGCCGACGTCCCAGCCGGTGCCGGAGCTGCCGCCGGGGCCGACATAGCGGCTGGAGCCAAAGCCGAGGATGAGCATGAATATCGTGTTGAGGAAGATGAGCCCGCAGGCGAAGCCGCCGCCGTGCCCGAAGGACTTGGAGAGCTTGACGAGCGTGATGATGCCTACGACGAAGTTGACGAAGGGCACGAGCAGCAGCAGAAAGAGCCAGCCGTTGCCCCACGTTATCTTGTAGAGGACATACTGAGCGTAAAAGGGGACGATGGAGGCCCAGCCGCGCTCGCCGGCCTTGCGGTAGACGAGCCAGGTGGCGGCGATGGTGAGGATGCCGATGACCAGGCTGAGGACGAGGATGAACGAGCCGACGGCGCCGTCCAGATACCAGAGGACGTCGTCATAGCCCCAATGGTGGCCGCTATCGTAGTAATACCCGCTGTACATAAAGATCCCTCCCTGTATTTTCAATAATACAGGAAGGGACCATGTTTTTCAAGGAAAAGTTACTCGTCCTCCAGCATCCGCAGGCCCGCCACGGCGGTGATGGGCAGGGAGAAGCAGACGGCGCCCGCGCGCGTCCCCGGCCCGGCCTGCGAGGCGATGGCCTTCATGATGGCGGCCTTCTCCGAGGCGCGGGAGACGATGATGATGAGCTCCTTCTCGTCCGCCAGCGAGACGCCGAGGAACTTCTCCGCCCTCTGCGCGCCGGTGCCCTTGGCGTGCAGCACCGTGCCGCCGGCCGCGCCGGCGGAGCGCGCGGCGTCCATCACCTCGTCCGTGTGCCCCTCGTTGGCGATGACGGTTATCAGCTCATGTTCAAATTTCCCGGGCGCCGCGGACGTGTCGGGCGCGGCCCCGCCTGTGAGAACGGCCAAAGTTTTTCCTCCTCCCACGCTCTTGAGCGGTATGGCAAGCATGATCCCGTTGCCGGGGATGTCGATGAACAGCCGCCGCTTGGCGGCGCGCAGCAGTTTTGCAGTCTGTTCCCCGCCGGCGAAGGCGCAGACGACGGCCTTCTCCGCCGACTCCAGGCCGTAGAGGTCGAGCTGCTCGTTGGTGGCGGTACCGCGGCCCAACAGCGTCAGCGTCATGGGCGAGCCGGCCTCCGCGCAGAGGGCGATCATCTCCTCCGCGCGCGGGCGGTCCAGTATGGTCATCACGAAATTCAGTATCATGCCCCGTCCCCCCAGAGCTCGATGATATCCTCGTCGCCGTAGAGATCCTCGACGGCGGCGCTCTCGCGGCCGCGGGTCTTGAGCACATATACCGCGCCCATGGCCTGCACGGTGATCAGCGGCATCATGGCCACCAGCGCCACCAGGCCGAAGGCGTCGGTCAAAATGCTCGTGCCGGCGGCCTCCGCCGCGCCCATGGCGAAGGGCAGCATGAAGGTGGCCGTCATCGGGCCGGAGGCCACGCCGCCGGAGTCGAAGGCGATGGCCGTGAACACCTGCGGCACGAAAAAGCTCAGCGCAAGGGCGATGACATAGCCCGGCACCAGAAACCAGAGGATGGATACGCCCGTCAGCACCCGCACCATAGCCAGGCCGTTGGCCAGGGCGATGGCGATGGAGAGGCACAGCCCCATGGCCCGCGCGGAGATGGCGCCGGCGCTTATCTCCTCCACCTGCCGGTTGAGCACATGCACGGCGGGCTCGGCGGAGATGATGTACCAGCCCATGAGCATGGCGGCGGGCACCAGCAGGTAGCGCGTCCAGCCCTCCGCGGCGAGGGAGCCGCCGAGCACGGTGCCAAGGCTGGAAAAGCCCACGTTCACGCCCGTGAGGAACAGCACCAGGCCCACATAGGTGTACACGAGCCCGATGACGATCTTGACGAAGGGCAGCCGGCGCAGATGCAGCGACACCAGCTGGAAAATGAGGAAGATGGCGGCGATGGGCGCCAGGGCCAGCGCCACCTCCGCCATGTAGTGCGGGATGGCGGCCAGATAGCCGCGGCCGAGGCTCACCGTGTCCGCAAAGCCGCTGACGGCGGCGGAGGAGAGCTCCACGCCCGGCGCCTTGTAAAAGAAGCTCAGCAGCATGACGGCGAGGATGGGGCCGATGGAGCAGAGCGCCACCAGGCCGAAGCTGTCCGCCTCCGCGTTCGAGTCGCTGCGGATGGAGGCCACGCCCACGCCCAGCGCCATGATGAAGGGCACGGTCATGGGCCCCGTGGTGACGCCGCCGGAGTCGAAGGCCACGCTCAGGTAATCCGCGTCGGCAAAGGCGGCGAGCAGGAACACCGCGGCGTAAAAGCCCAGCAGCAGCCAGCGCAGCTGGATGGCCAGCAGGATGCGCAGCATGCTGACGACCAGAAACAGCCCCACGCCCACGGAGACCGTGATGATGAGCACCGTGGTGTCGATGTGCGGGACGTTGCCGGCCAGCACGGTGAGGTCCGGCTCGGCGACGGTGATGGCCACGCCGAGGACGAAGCTGAGCGAGAGGATGAGCGGCAGGTTGCGCGTCTTGGTCATCTTCGCGCCCAGATGGTTGCCGATGGGGGTCATGGAGGAATCCGACCCCAGGGTGAAGAGGCCCATGCCGGCGATGAGCATCACCGAGCCGAGCACGAAGGCCAGCATCAGGTCCGCCGAGACAGGTACCAGAAACAGGCAGAGCACGGCCACGATGAGGATGATGGGCAGCGTGGAGGCCACGGCCTCGTGCAGCTTTTCACGCAGCGCTGTTTTGACGGTCAATGGCATCACTCCCGGGCAAAAAAAGTATGTTTATATAGTATTTTAACGGAAACCGCCGCGCAGGTCAAATAAATAAATTGTGAATGTACGGCGGCGCGGCAGCGCGCGGTATGCAAAAGCGGAAAGACCGCCCGTGAGGTGCGGGCGGCCTTCCGCTATTGGGAAAAAGAGAAAAGTTACGGCGAAGCGCCGCGCGGGACACGGCTTGCCTCGCAATTCAAATATACTTTATTTTGAGTAAAATGTCAAGACACCTGAGCTAATTTGCAGAAGGCTATATACAAATATATCGCGAGTCTGTTAAAATACTGGCGGAAAGGGGAGAAGCGTATGATACGCCTGGTCGTCAGCGACATCGACGGCACGCTCATACACACGACGGACGGGCCGGTGCCGGCCGCCGTTTTTGAACAGATATCGCGCCTGCGCGCCAAGGGCATCATCTTTGCGCCGGCCAGCGGCCGGCAGTACCGCAGCCTGCGGCGGCTGTTCGCGCCGCTGGCGGGGGAGCTGCACTACATATGCGAAAACGGGGCGGTGGTCTTTGGCCCCGGTTCGCCGGGCGCGGTGCTCAGCAAGGTGGTGATGGAGCACGGCGAGGCCATGGCCCTCGCAAGGAAAATTGTGGCAACGCCGGACTGCGAGCTCTTCATGTCCGGCACGAACACGAGCTACCTCTGCCCGAAGGGGGAGGAGATCGTCACGCTCATGCGCGACCGCGTGAAAAACAACGTGGTGCTGCTGAAGCAGCCGGAGGACGTGCCCGAGGCGGTCGTGAAGGTGTCCGCCTACCGCCCCGGCGCGGCGGAGACGCTGATACCCGTCCTCACGCCGCACTTCGGCGAGGTGTTCAACGCCGCCATCGCCGGCGACGGCTGGCTGGATTTCACGCTGGCGGACAAGGGCCTCGGCCTGCGGCGGCTCTGCGCCGCCCTGGGCATCGATACGCAGGACGTGATGGCCTTCGGCGACAACTACAACGACCTGCCGATGCTGGCCGCGGCGGGTCATCCATATATTATGTCAACCACAAGCCCGGAGCTCCTGCCACTCGTGGAAAACAAGTGCCGCGACGTCGCGGAAGTGCTCGCGGCGCTGTGAAATGTCCGCCTTTGGCGGAAGTGCACAGTTTTGAAGGGCTATGTTTGTGCGCCGCGGCGCTTTTATCCTGCACTCATCTGCGCTATAATGAAAGAAAGTGCGGGGAGGTGCGGAGATGTGCTTTGCTGACTGGGCGCCTGTAGCACGCGGGTGCCTTATTGGTGGGATGTGCGTAATGCTTTTTGGCAGGCTCCTTAACCTCTTTATAATAGTGCTCCCTGGAGCTATCGTGGCAATAGCCGGGGTGGCGCTGTGGGCGATATTTGTGCGCTGCCCGGTGTGCCACAAGACCCTGTGGCCCTACTACTTGTCCGATTACTGCCCTAATTGCGGCGAGGACCTGACAAAATATTGACGCTCAGCCCGGCAGGCATTATTAACCAGCACGTCGTAAAAAGAGGCATAAATTGACCTCAAAAGCGCGCTCAAGCTGTGCAATTATCTGAAAATTTGCACAGTGCGCGAAAAGATGTTGTTTTCGCCGCGTAAAGACGATAGAATTGTCACATCCTGTCCGAGAGGGTGGTCGTTATGGCCCGGCTTCGATTTCATCCGCTGGGGGATAATTGCGCCCTGACGCCCATAGCGGGCGGGCAGCACAGGTGAATACTATAATTGCAAGGTCACGGCTGCGCCGTGGCCTTGACGTATTTTTCAGGAGGAGAGAGCATGGCAAAGAAAGTGGCCGTCATCATGGGCAGCGACAGCGACTTTGACGTGGTCAGCGCAGCCATCGATACGCTGAGGGAGCTCGGAATACCGGTCGAGGCGAGGATACTCAGCGCCCACCGCACGCCCGAGGAGGCGCGCAAACTCGCGCGCACGGCCCGCGAAGCGGGCTTCGGCGCCATCATCGCCGCGGCGGGCAAGGCCGCGCACCTGGCCGGCGCGCTGGCGGCGGAGACCACCCTGCCGGTGATAGGCATCCCCATCAAGAGCAGCACGCTGGACGGGCTGGACGCGCTTTTGAGCACGGTGCAGATGCCCTCCGGCATCCCCGTGGCCACCGTGGCCATCAACGGCGCGAAGAACGCCGCGCTGCTCGCCGCGCAGATACTCTCCGTGGGCGACGCGGAGATCGCCGCCAAGCTGGACGATATGCGCCGGGAGATGACCCGCGAAGTGCTGGAAAAGGACCGCGCGCTGCGCGAGAGGCTGAAAAGGGAGGACGAAGAATAATGGAAAAGCGTGAACAGATGTATGAGGGCAAGGCCAAGAAGGTCTACGCCACGGACGACCCCGCGCTGTGCATCGTCTCCTATAAGGACGACGCCACCGCCTTCAACGGCGAAAAGCGCGGCACCATCATGGGCAAGGGCGTCATCAACAACCGCCTTACCAACCGCCTGATGCGCCTGCTGGAGGAAAACGGCGTCCCCACCCACCTGGTGGAGGAGCTCAACGACCGCGACACGCTCGTAAAGCGCGTGCAGATCGTGCCGCTGGAGGTCATCATCCGCAATATCTCCGCCGGCAGCTTCGCCAAGCGCTACGGCGTGGAGGAGGGCATCGTCTTTGACCAGCCCACCATCGAGTTCAGCTACAAGAACGACGAGCTGGGCGACCCGCTGATGAACAGCTATCACGCCCTGGCCCTCAAGCTGGCCACGCAGGAGGAGATCGACACCATCAAGGCCTATTCCTTCAAGGTGAACGAGGTGCTGAAGGCGTTTCTGCTGCAGCACGGCATCGAGCTCGTTGACTTCAAGCTGGAGTTCGGCCGCCTGCCGGACGGCACCATCGTGCTGGCCGACGAGATCAGCCCCGACACCTGCCGCTTCTGGGACGTCGAGACCCACGAGAAGCTGGACAAGGACCGCTTCCGCCGCGACCTGGGCGGCGTTGAGGACGCTTACCAGGAGGTCATGCGCCGCATCATCGGCGGCTGAGACCGCAGACAGTTTTTCAGAGAGTTCAGAGAGGTATTTATGGAGAGAGACTATTTTGACAAGCTGCACGAGGAGTGCGGCGTTTTCGGCGTCCTCACCCGCTCGGGGGAGGGGACGGATGTGGCCCATCTGACCTACCGCGCGCTCTACGCGCTGCAGCACCGCGGCCAGGAGAGCTGCGGCATCGCCATCAACGACGACGGCGTCATCACCGGCTATAAGGACGTGGGGCTGGTGAACGAGGTGTTCACCGAGGACGTGATGCGCCGCCTGCCCGAAGGGCAGATGGCCATCGGCCACTGCCGCTACGGCACCACCGGCGGCCGCTCCCGCGAGAACGCCCAGCCGATGGTCATCCGCCACATCAAGGGCGGCATGGCCGTGGCCCACAACGGCAACCTGACCAACGCCAGCGAGCTGCGCGAGGGCCTGGAGATGCAGGGCGCCATCTTCTCCAGCACCTCGGACAGCGAGGTCATCAGCTATATCATCACCCGCGAACGCCTGCGCACGGGCTCCATCCAGGCCGCCGTCAGCGCCGCCATGGACAGCCTCAAGGGCGCGTATTCGCTGGCCGTGATGTCCCCGCGCAAGCTCATCGCCGCCCGCGACCCGCTGGGCTTCCACCCGCTGTGCATCGGCGAGCTGGAGGACGGCTGGGCCATCGCCAGCGAGAGCTGCGCGCTCGACGCCATCGGCGCCAGGTTCCTGCGCGACGTGGAGCCGGGCGAGATCGTCACCATCACCCGCGACGGCCTTGAGAGCGACCGCAGCCACTGCGGCGGGCCCACCGCGGAGTGCGTTTTCGAGTTCATCTACTTCGCGCGGCCGGACTCCGTGGTGGACGGCAGCTGCGTGCACACCGCCAGGCAGCGGGCGGGCGCCTTCCTGGCGCTCGAGCACCCCGTGCAGGCGGACGTGGTCATCGGCGTGCCCGATTCCGGCCTTGACGCCGCGCTCGGCTATGCCAGGCAGAGCGGCATCCCCTACGGCGTGGGCTTCGTCAAGAACAAGTACATCGGCCGCACCTTCATCCAGCCGGGCCAGGCGCGGCGCGAGAACGCCGTGCGCATCAAGCTCAACGCCATCGCCTCCACCGTCCGCGGCAAGCGCGTGATACTGGTGGACGACAGCATCGTGCGCGGCACCACCATCGCCCACATCGTCGAGCTGCTGCGCGAGGCCGGGGCCACGGAGGTGCATGTGCGCCTCTCCGCGCCGCCGTTCCTCTATCCCTGCTATTTCGGCACGGATATCGACTCGCGCGACAACCTCATCGCCGCCAACCACACCATCGAGGAGATCCGCGACATCATCGGCGTGGACTCCGTGGGCTACCTGAGCTGCGACAGCGTACACAAGCTGGCCGACAACAGCCGCCTGAATTTCTGCGCGGCCTGCTTCACCGGCGAATACCCCTGCGAGATCCCCAAGCGCGCCGGCAAGAACCGCTTCGAGCAGAAGCTGAGCGAGCGCAGCAAGGACAAGGAGGATGCGTAAGTGAAAAGCGAGAGCGAAAGCTATCGCGCCGCAGGCGTGGACATCACCGCCGGCTACCGGGCCGTCGAGCTGATGAAAAAGCACGTCCAGCGCACCAACACCCCCGGGGTGCTGGGCGGCCTGGGCGGCTTCGGCGGGCTCTTCCGCCCCGACCTTGCCGGCATGGCCGAGCCGGTGCTCGTCTCCGGCACGGACGGCGTGGGCACCAAGCTGAAGCTTGCCTTCCTCATGGATAGGCACGACACCGTGGGCATCGACTGTGTGGCCATGTGCGTCAACGACGTCGTCTGCTGCGGGGCGCAGCCGCTCTTTTTCCTCGACTACATCGCCTGCGGCAAAAACGTCCCGGAGCGCATCGCGGACATCGTCTCCGGCGTGGCAGAGGGCTGCGTGCAGTCCGGCGCGGCGCTCATCGGCGGCGAGACCGCGGAGATGCCGGGCTTTTACCCGGAGGACGAATACGACCTGGCCGGCTTCGCCGTCGGCATCGTGGACCGCGCGAAGATACTCGACAACAGCTCCATGCAGCCGGGGGACACGGTGATCGCCATCCCCTCCAGCGGCGTGCATTCGAACGGCTTCTCGCTCGTGCGCCGCGTTTTCGACGTGGAGCACGGCGCGCTGGAGCGGCCGTATCAGGAGCTGGGCCGCACGCTGGGCGAGACGCTGCTGGAGCCCACGCGCATCTATGTCAAGCCCGTGCTGGCGATGATAAAGGCCGCGCGCGTGCGCGCGCTCAGCCATATCACCGGCGGCGGCTTCTATGAGAACATCCCCCGCTCCATCCCGCAAGGCCTCTGTGCGCGCATCCAGAAGTCCGCGCTGAGGACGCCGCCCATCTTCGACATCATCTCCAGGGAGGGCGCCATCCCCGAGCGGGATATGTACAACACCTTCAACATGGGCGTGGGCATGTGCGCCGTGGTCGCCAAGCAGGATACGGGCGCGGCCCTGGCCGCCCTGGCCGTCAACGGCGCGGCGGACGCCTATATCTGCGGCGAGATCGCCCGCGGGGAAGGCGGAGTGGAGCTATGCTGAAAACGGCGGTGCTCGTCTCCGGCGGCGGGACCAACCTGCAGGCGCTCATAGACGCCGCCGGCCGCGGCGAAATGCCGCATGTGCAGCTTTCGCTCGTCGTGTCGGACCGGGCGGGGGCCTTTGCGCTCGAGCGTGCGGAAAAGGCCGGCATACGCGCCGAGTACCTGGAAAAAGAGGGCTTTGAAGAGCGGCTGAACGCGCTGCTGGACGGGGAGGGCGTGGGCCTTATCGTCCTAGCGGGCTTTTTGCGCATACTCAGCGAGGGCTTCACGCGCCGCTGGGCCGGGCGCATCATCAACATCCATCCGAGCCTCATCCCGAGCTTCTGCGGCGCGGGGTATTACGGGCTGCGCGTACATGAAGCCGCGCTCGCACGCGGCGTGAAGGTGACGGGCGCGACCGTCCATTTCGTCAACGAGATCCCCGACGGCGGGGAGATCATCGCCCAGCGCGCGGTGGAAGTGCGGCCCGGCGACACGCCGGAGGCGCTGCAGCGCCGCGTTATGGAACAGGCAGAGTGGAAAATACTGCCCGAGGCGGCGGAGGCCGTCGCGGAGCGGCTGGAAGGAGAGAGCGACAGATGACCGACCTTTTCGCATACCTCGCCGAACGACCCTATCCCGGGCGCGGTATCATGCTCGGCGCCATGCCCTCGGGCAGGAGCGCCGCGGCGTATTTCATCATGGGCCGCAGTGAAAACAGCCGCAACCGCGTTTTTGAAAAGACGGAGGACGGCATCCGCACCAGGGCCCATGACGAGAGCAAAATGACCGACCCCAGCCTCATCATCTACCACCCCGTGCGCCGCGTGGGCCGCGGCACGGTGGTGACGAACGGCGACCAGACCGACACGCTGCGCGACTACCTCCTGGCGGGGCGCAGCTTCGCGGAAGCGCTGCGCACACGCGAATTCGAGCCCGACGGCCCCAACTGGACGCCGCGCATCTCCGGCCTCCTGAGCCCCGACGGGAGCTTCAAGCTCTCCATACTCAAGGCCGGGAGCGAGTCCGGCGCGCCCTGCCTGCGGTACTTCTACGAGTACGAGGCCG
>DVOV01000165.1 GCA_018713375.1 Candidatus Scatomorpha stercorigallinarum
CCGCCGTGCGGCGCGAGGGGGAGCTTACGAGGGGGACGAAGTCCCCTTCGTAATTGCTGTTGCCAGCATCTTCGCCATCTCCGCGCGGGTGAGGCCGGCGGCGGGGCTGAGGCCGCTGCCGTCGCCCTGGACGATGCCCATGCTGATGAGCGTGGCGGCGGCTTCGCGCGCCCAGTCGGCCACGGCTGCGCCGTCTGGATAGCCCTCCAGCAGCGTAACGTCGCCCACGTCATAGACCACGCCCAGGCTGCCGAACGCGCGGTAGAGGAAGGTGAAGCCCTCCTGGCGCGTGAGCGTGGCCTCGGGGGAGAAGGTGGTGTCGGAAGTGCCGGTAGTGATGCCCTCGGCCTTGGCCCAGGCGACGGCGCTGGCGTAATAGGCGTCCGCCGGCACGTCGGTGAAGCCGGCTGCGGCGGAGACCTGCGGCTGGCCCGCCGCGCGGTAGAGCATGAGCACGAAGTCGCAGCGGCGCATGGTGTTGTCCGGGCCGAAGGTGGTGTCCGTGATGCCGGTGACGATGCCGGCCTCATAGAGCTCCTTCACCGGCCCGGCGGCCCAGTGGCCCTTCATGTCGGCGAACTCCACGGCCACCTTGACGGGCACCGTGGCCGTCAGCCCGGCGGCGGAGACGGTGATGGTCCCCTCCGCGCCCGGGGCGCCGGAGGCCACATAGAGCCCGTCGGCGGAGACGGCCCCCACGTCGCCGCTGAGCGTGAACTGCACGTCCGAATCCTCGCTGAGCACCTCGCGCATGTTGTACTGCAGCTGCGCGCGGAGCTGGACGCTCTCGCCCTGCTCAAGCAGCAGCTTTTCCGCTTCTTCGCCGCTCGCGGCGTCCACGACGGTCAGGGAGTCGGCCTTTTCCACCACGTGCAGCGTGCCCGTGCCGTAGGCGGAGCCGGCGGAGAGGGTGACGACGTCCGCGCCGGCAGTGGCGGGCGCGGTGTAGACGCCGGAGGCGATGGAGCCGCGGGAGGCCGTGGCCCGCACCTGCCCGGAAAGGCGCACGGTGCGCATGGTGTTGTCCGTGGCCGCCAGCTCCAGCGGCAGCGAGCTGCCGGCGAGGATATAGGCCCCGTCGTCCGTGAGGAAGAGGTTTTCCGCCTCGCCGCTGGGCTCCTCGTCGGTGACGAAGAGGATGTAGGAGCAGACGGAGCGCAGCGTGCCGTCCGAGGGGCGGTTGACGATGGTGTAGCCGTCGTTGCCCGGCATCCGCAGGGCGAGGGCGCTGGAGCCGCCGCCGTCCATGTTGACGACGGTGACGCAGCCCATGGAGAGCAGGTCGGCGGCCAGCTCCTCCAGCGTGCTGCCGGCGGAGAGCCCGCTGCGGCCGTCCATCACCTGATAGACCACCGAGCCGTCGCGCATGAGGCCGATGACCGTGCGCGGGTTGGCCTCGTCGATGCTTGTGTCCCAGTACTGCGGCTCATAGAGCGCGCCGTTGAGCGCGAGGATGTTGCCGCAGCCGGAGACCCACTGCGCGTCCGCAAGGGCGGGGTCCGTGCAGGTGGTGAAGATGTTCACCTCGTCGCCGATCATGAAGCCGGAGAGCACGCTCTCCAGCCCGGCGGCGTCCGAGGCCGTCAGTATCAGGTAGCCGGGGCCGATCTCCACGGCCTCCTCGCCGGTGACGATGTCGTCCACCTCGCAGCGTATCTCGCCGTCCAGCGAGAGCTCGCCGTGGTCGCGTACGCGCAGGCGGATGTACCAGCCGCTCTCGTCCGTGCGGGTGGAGACGGTGGAGAAGTATTCGCTGTAGAGGTAGAGCCCGTCGTCGGCGCGGGTCTTGTTCAGGTGCGTGGTCTCGAAGACCTGGCCGGTGGCGTCGTTCTCGATGGTGATATAGACTTCCGGCCGCGAGGAGACGGCGGCCGTGCCGTCCTCATAAAAGCCGATGGCGTGGTTGCCCTCGGGCGAGGACTTGTATATGCCGTCCTCCACCACCATGCCGCAGGGGATGCGCGTGTCCCAGTAGCCGAAGTCGGCGTTGACGGCGCCCACCACGTCATAGCCCAGGGCCTGGGCGTAGTCGATCATGTTGGTGATGGTCATGCCGCCGTAGATGGTGTCGCAGGCCATGACGATGGGCCGCACGCTCCCGCCGGGCTCCAGCGTGAGGGTGTAGGTCTCCACGCGCTCGTCCTTTTCGTTGTAGGAGAGGGCGTTTTCGTACGTCAGGCCGTCCGCCAGGGCCCATTCGTTGGTGTACACGGCCTGGCCCGTGCCCTCGCCGTAGGCGAGCGCGCAGGTGCCGAGCAGCGCGAGCGCAAGGAGGAGGGACAGCACTTTTTTCATCGGTCTCTTCCTTTCTGGGGCGCGGCGCTCAGCCGCGCGGGGATGTGGTATGGACGCCGGGAAGGCGCCCGGCGTTCCCGCATATTTTATCACGCGCCGCGGCGCTTGTCCATTGGGCATTTACGGAACGCAAAAAACGCCGGCCCGCCGCGAGGCGGGCCGGCTGCCGCGGCCGCGCTATACGATGCGCCGGTCGCGCTTCTGGCTGTCGTAGTGCCTGTTCAAAAACGGGCGGATGACGTAATAGATGAGCTTGTTCTCCAGGTTGAACATGTAGATGGTGAAGGTCGCAACGAAGGCGCCGAGGAGCACCAGCGCGAGCTTCAGGAATATGCCGCAGAGCTTCTTTTTCATGTGCGCCTTCCTTTCTTACCACGCCTCGGAATCGTCGAAGTCCACCAGCGTGGGGTCCAGCGGCTCCTCGCCGACGACGACGGTCATGTAATTGTTGACGATGTTGCGCATGTCGCGGCGGGAGACGGTGCGGCAGTCCTCCAGGTCGTGCTCGACGAAGATGAAGTAGAAGCCGAGGTCGCGCGCCTGCTCTTCCATCATGGCGTGGACGCCGTTCATGCCCTTGCAGGCGACGTTGTCGTTCATCAGCACCATGTCGCAGTTGAAGTTCTTGGCCCATTCCCAGACGGCGTTCACATTGTCCCAGCCGCCGACGGCGTGGTGGCGCATGACGCCCTTCTCGCTGAAGAGGGCCAGGTCCTTGATGGCCTGCTCGGGGTCGTCCGTGCTTATCATGTTGTGGCCCATGGTGGAGTCCATGTTGAGCACGATGTCGATGCCCCAGCAGTTCTGCGTCCAGGTGGGGAAGTCGGTGTAATACACCGCGCTGGGGCCCCAGAGGAAGGCGCGGTGGCGCGTTTTGCCGCCGAAGGGCTTGTGCTTCTGCTCATAGCAGCGGCGCATGATCTTGATGACCTTGCGGTCGGTCTTGGTGAAGTAGTCCTCCTGGCCGTTGACGCTGGCCCAGGCGTACAGGCGGTAGAGCGTCTCCGCGATGCCGCTGAGGGCGCTGTAGTCGGTCTTGAAGATGTCCCACTTCTCCAGCTCGATGGTGTTCTGCTCGTTCATCTGCTTGGCGCGCTCGAAGAGGGCGTCCCAGTCGTATTTCTCGCCGTACTCCTCCTCGATGAACTTGATGGCGTCCTTCAGCATCTGCGTGGAGTAGGGGTGCGCGCCGGGCTCGTTGTGTATCATGGCCAGGGTGACGGGGAAGTCCGGCATGGCCATGCGCCGGCGCTGGAACATGCTGGTGGCCTCGCTGGCGTTGCAGGGCATGTTGGTGGTCAAAAACGCTTTGCCGATGAGCGGGAAATCGTCGTTGAAAGTGACGCCCGTCTCCGCCGAGCAGCGGGAGCAGACGTCCGCCGCCAGGCCGAAGGACTCCGCCACGTCGATGTAGAAGGGCTCCAGCTGCTGGTCGATGTCGCAGATGATGAACTCCGGCAGGGTCTGCAGGGGGATGGGGATGAGGTTGGGGAAGCCCGTCATGAAGAGGGGCGGCAGCACCTCGTCCATGGGCACCATCTTGTCCGTCAGCGGACCGCCGCCCAGGCGGCGGTCGTTGGAGAGCACAAGGGCGATCTTCTTCGTCAGGCTCTGCACGATGGCGTGCATGTTGAGGTGGGCTATCTTCAGCTCCGGCCCGCGGTAGCCCTGGTAGAGGCGGTCGATGAAGGCGAAGGTGCCGAGGTAGGAGCCCATCCAACGGTACTCCCAGATGCCCTTGAGCACGGGCAGCGGCGCGCTGGCCACCATCAATCCCATGCTCTTGAGGTTGTTCAGCCAGGCCAGGTAGTCCACCATCGTGTCGTGCACGCCGCGCCACTCGCGGTATTTGGCGATGCCGGTCTTGTCATAGTAGCGGTCGCGCTGGCCGCCCTTGCCGTTCTCCGCGCGCCAGATGGGGTCGAACCGCTGCAGCTTCTTGTCGATAAAGGCGGTGACGGGGTTTTTCATCGGCTTACCTCCTTTGCCTGGATGTGCTTGATCTCCAGGCTCTCCACGAAGGCCTGGAAGCGCGTGCGCAGCTGGCCCACGCTGCCCAGGGCGTATTCCTTCTCGATGGTGCAGCAGGCACGCCCATCTCGTTAGTCAGCACGTGCGCGGCGAGGACCTTCTCATAGCTCCAGAACTCGCAGAACTTCATGCTCTCGTATATCACGCCGTCCGCGTGGAACTCGTCCGCCAGGCGCCTGATCTCCGTGTGCCGCTGGTCGATCTTGTCGCCGGACATGAAGCGCGCGCACTGGTTCCAGTGCTGGTAGTGGCGGCAGATGGCGTCGAAGGCCGTCTCGCCCTCCGCTATCTCTATGCGCTCGCGGCCGGGGAAGCTGCCGAAGCAGTAGCGGTCGGCCACGACCATGGCCCCGCAGCTCTCGAGCAGCTTGGTGAAGTCCGGGTCGTCGATCTCGCTGCCGGCCACCACCACGCGCGCGCGGAAGGGGAACTGCGGCTCCGGCTCGCGCGTTTTCAGCTCCTCCAGCGTCTCCTTCAGGTAGGGGAGGATGAGGTAGTGCGGGCACACCTCGCTCACCAGCTGCATGACGTGGAACTCATAGCCGGTTATCGGCGGGTTTTCGAGCTTGCGGAAATTGCCGATCTCGGTCATCACGTCGCAGAGCTCGTTGAAGCGCGCCACAGCCTCGCGCAGTGCGGCGTCCGACGTGTCGACCCCCAGCTTCTCGTGCATGGCGTCGAGCACCTTGAGCTGGAGCTGCTGCTTGTAGTAGTCGAGGCTCGTCTTGTCGCCCTTCATGGGAGGGTCGATGATCGTGACGAAGAAATTGTCGTGCTTTACCGGGTTCAGCAGGAAGAAGTGCTCCTCCATGCGCTCCATCGCAGCGCAGCCCTCCGCGCCGAAAAGGGCGCTCAGGTAGTTGTAGCCGCCCTCGATGGCGCGCTCGAGGATGGAGCGGACGTAGGGACAGTTGCGGTTGGTCATGTAGTAGGTCGCTATGTCCGCCGACTGGCAGCGCGGCGCGCGCAGCCGGCTGGAAAAGCAGCCGGGCAGGTTCAGCAGCACCTCGGGGATATAGTAGCAGTTATACCCGAGGGCCAGCTCGCCATCCTCCACCGCCCTGGCGACCAGCTCGTTGTTGGCCTCCTGCAGGAGGTTTTCAAAGTAGATCAGGTGTTTCAGATCCTTCAATTCACAGCCCCCTCTATGTACTTGTTTTCGGACAAAGCAAACGGCAGCCGGCAAATACCGGACAACAGCCGCCAATTTGTACTAAAATTATAGTATATGCGGCGGGCATTGTCAAACAATTTGCTAACACTTTGTTAATTTTCTACAGAGGCGGCCCGACCTGGGCGGCAAAACATACCCTTGACAAATGAGATACTGTGTGGTACGATGTACCCGCAGGAGGCGAGGGAATGAACATCGAGGAATGGCGCAGCCAGATAAAGCGCGGGACGCTGGAGTTCGGCATACTGCTGCTGATAGAAAAAAAGCCGCGCTACGGCTATGAGCTCATCAGCTGCCTGGAGCGCTCGCCGATGCTCTCGACCAAGGAGAGCACGGTGTATCCCCTGCTGCGCAGGCTGCTGAAAGACGGCTGCCTGAGCGCGCGCTGGCAGGAGACCACGGAGGGCCTGCCGCCACGCAAATATTACGAGCTGACGGAGGCCGGGCGCGAATACCTGGGCGCCATGCGCAGGGACTGGTCGGAGCTGAACGCGGCGATGAAGGAAATGGAGGACGAGGAAAATGAATGAATTCATGGAAAAATATCTCGCGGAGGTGGACCGCCGCCTGCGGCGGCTGCCGGTGGGCGAGCGGCTGGACATCGTGAACGAGCTCAGGAGCGAGATGGCCGAGCTGGCCGCCTCCGGGCTGGCGCCGGAGCAGATAGAGCAGCGGCTGGGCTCCGCGCGCTCGCTCGCCGCGGGCTATCTGGGCGAGGCGATAGCGAAGTCGCCGCGCTTTTCCTGGCGCAAGCTGGGGCTGCTGGCGGCCTTCTACAGCTACGCGGGCCTGGGCGGCGTCATCGTTTTGCCGGTGACGAGCATCTGCGCCGCGGCGTTCATCATCTGCGGCGCGGCCTGCCCGCTGATCGGGCTGGCCAACCTCGTCTGCGAGCTGGCGGGCAACCCTCTGCCCTGGGTGATATTCCAGATCGGCGGCTGGAGCGCCGGGCCGTGGCTCGCCTTTGCGCTCAGCGTGCTCACCGGCGCGGCGCTTTTTGCGCTGGGCCTGCTCTGCTGGAAGGCGACCGTGGCCTTCGTCCGCTCCGTCAGCGGCGCGAAGCGGAAGATAAACGGATAAAAAACGCCGCCCGGCAGTCGCCGGGCGGCGCGGTGTTTTGGCCTCAGCCCTTGTATGTGGCGATGGGCGCGCGCTTGTGCGCGCTTTTTTCGTGCATGGCCTCGATCCTGGCGACGGTCTCGGCGCTGCCCTCGCGGCGCAGCAGCCAGGCGTCGATGTCCGCATATGAAAGGCCCATCTCCGCCTCGTCCGTCTGGCCTTCGAAGAGGCCGGCGGAGGGGGCTTTTTCTATCACCGAGCGCGGCGCGCCCAGGAATTCGAGGAACTCATAGATCTCCGTCACCGTCAGATCGGCGATGGGGTCGAAGTCGTGCGCCCCGTCGCCCCACTTGGTGAAATAGCCCACATAGGCCTCGCTGGCGTTGCCCGTGCCAGCCACCAGCCGCCCCTCGGCGTGGGCCACGGCGTAGAGCGCCGTCATCCGCAGGCGGGGGGCGATATTGGCCACGGCCATGTCCGTCAGATGCGTGGCGCCGCCGAGGGCGGAGACCAGGGCCTCGCGCGCGGCGGTCAGGTCCACCGTGCGGCACTCGATTCCGAACTTTTCCGCCACTTCCAGGCCGTCGTCGCGGTCGATGCCGTAATTGCGGCGGCTGGCGCAGGGCATGATGATGCCCACGGTGTCCTCGCAGGCGGCCTTGCAGAGGATGCCGACGAGCGCGGAGTCCTTGCCGCCGGAGTTGCCATAGACTATGCCCTTCATGCCGCTCGCGGCGAGCTGGGCGCGGATGAAGCCCACACGGCTCTCAAATTCTTTTGAATAGTCTCTCATCATCATGCCTCCCGCAAAAATATAAAGCAGTGACAGCGCACAAACGCCTGTATGTCAGGCGCCGAGGGGAAATTCAAAGGTAAAATTCCGGCTCGCGGCGGGCGGCGCAGGCCTTTTTCAGCTTGACCGATGTGGCGGCGAGCATGGCGGGGTTGAGCCGGCGCGCATAGTGCGGGCAGACGGCCACGCAGCGCATGCAGGTGATGCACTTGCCGCCGTCCGTCTTTTCAGGCGCGGCGGGGTCGATGGCCCCCGTGGGGCATTCGGCCGCGCACTTGCCGCACTGGCCGCACTTTGACTTTGGGGCCGAGGGGTGCATGGGCACGCCGCCGAACTCGCGGTAGGGCCGGCTGCCAGGGGGCGTGACGGCGCTCAGGGCCTCCGCGGCGGGGGCGGCGGCGAGCTTTTCCCTGACGGCGGCGGCAAAGCGCTCAAGGGCGGCGAAGTCGGCGCTGTCCGGGCGGCCGGCGGCGATGTCCGGCACGATGGAGTGGCGGGCGATGAAAGCCCCGGCGGCGATCACGCGGAAGCCGCGCTCCGCCGCGGCGTCGCACAGCTCCAGCAGCGCGTCCTCATACGCGCGGTTGCCATATACGGCGACTACGACCGCCGGCGTGCCGTGGGCCGTTATCCCCCGCAGCCGCTCCACGGAGAGCGCGGGGATGCGCCCGCCGAATACCGGCGCGGCGATGACGGCAAGCTCGTCCGCGGCGAACTCCCGCGCGGCGGGGCGCACGGTGACGTCCAGCTCCTCCGCGCCGGGACACAGCGCCGACGCCAGGCGCGAGGCGATGCGCCGCGTCCCGCCCGTGGGCGAGAAATAGAGCGCGGCGGCGCGTTTTATCTCCATATCCATACCTCCATGCGCGTCGTGCGTGAAGCACAGCGCCTTGCCTTATCTGATACATTATAGCACGTGTATGCGGAGGACTTCAAGCGCCGTTGCATTGCCGCGCCGCGTGTGATAAAATCAAAATACACCTATCTGCACCTGGAGGCGAGATGTTTTTGAAGAGGACAGCCGCCATATTGCTTTGCATTTGCTTTATCCTGGCCGCTTTCACGGGGTGCGGCGAGCAGCCGGGCGGCCATGATCGGCCCGGCCACAGCGCGGACACGCCCGCCGCGCCGGACGGGCAGCTGCCCGCGGCGGAGGTCGCGCTCACGAGCGAGACGGCGGAGGAGAACGTGCTGCGCGCCGCCGTGCTCTACGACGGCTCGGACGGCTCCGCCGCCTGGCAGGACCTGTATTCGCGCCTTGAGCAGCCGCTGCTGCTGGGCTTCACGGCGGAGGCCGTGGACATCTCCGGCGAGTGGTCGCTGGAGGGCTATGACATCGTCTATCCGCACGAGAGCATCGCCGGCTCCGCCCACGCGGAGGAGGCGCGCTCCGCCATCGTCGAGTTCGTCGCCGGCGGCGGCTCGGCCTTCCTCGACAACGATCTCTACGGCTTTTTCGACGCGGAGTTCCTGGGCGCGGAGGGCTTCTCGCCCCTGGACGCCTATCCGTCGGACGCGGAGTGGCCGGACGCGGGGGAGGACCTGGCGGAGATGCAGCGCATCATGCGCGCCTATCTGGAGCTGCTGCCGCAGTACGCGGACGTGTCCGCCCTGGAGCTGGGCGTGGCCATGGACTGTTCCACGGCGGTGCCGCTGGCGCTCAGCGGCGGCCGCGCCCTCGCGGCGGTGAACGCCTACGGCGGCGGCTACGTCTATTTCGCCAGCGAGCTGCTGCCGGGGGACGCCTCCGTGGCCGGCACGGGGCTGGTGCAGCGCGGCGCCAGCGCGGCTGTCTCCACCACGGACATGGGCGCGGCGCGGCTCATCGAGAACGCCTTCGCCGCCTTCGTCGCCAAACGCACGCTGGGCTACGCCCTCTGGCGCGTCTACGGCGTCTACGGCTCGCCGGGCATGAGCTGGCAGGCCGCCATCGAGGACACGGCGGCCGTCTCCGGCACGGCGGCGCAGGACTTTGCCGCGCTCTGCCGCCAGTACGGCCAGGCGCCGAGCTATTCGCTGGCGCGCAGCGTCTATACCCGCGGCCTGCGCGCGGAGAGCGTTTCCACGCTGCTCTCGCAGGACGGCTCGCTGCTGCGCTTCGCTTCCGACCTCTATGAGAGCGGCTATTCCGCCGGCACGCACGCCGTGGCCGGGGACAGCTATCTGACGCTGGCGCGTTTCCCGGACAGCGGCGGCTACGCCGAGCCCTCCGGCCTCAGCGCGGGGGCCTATCCCTGCGCCTGCGACCTGGACGGGGACGGCCTTATTGACCTGCTCTGCGGCTCGTCGGACGGCAGGCTGTGGTTTTTCCGCGGCCTGGGCTATGACGGCCGATTGCTTCTGGATGCGGGCGAGGCGCTGACGGACGCGGAGGGCCTGGAGCTCGCCGTGCCCGGCGCGAGCGCCCCCACCGTGGCGGACGTGGACGGCGACGGCGTGCCGGACATACTCTGCGGCGCGGCGCACGGGGAGGTCTATCTCTTCCGCGGCCTGGCGGAGGGCGGCTTCGCCGCCGGCGAGATCTTCTACGAGGCGGCCATCGAGGGCCGCGCGCTGCCGGAATACGGCGACCTAAACGGCGACGGCATCGCCGATTTGGTGATCGGCTCCGACTGCGGGGAGCTGCTGGCCGTCTACGGCGCGGAGGGCGGCTTTGCCGCCTCGCCGGTGGAAATAAGCTTCTTCGGCGTGGACGGGGACTGGTTCGCCCCGCGCATCTGCGACGTGAACGGCGACGGCATCGCCGACCTGGCGCTGGGTACGGCGGCGGGCTATGTGGCCCTGCTCACCGGCGACGGGCAGGGGGGCTTCGCCTCCGCCGGCTGCATCGAGCTGGACGAGCGCAACGCCGACGGCAACTACCACGCCAAATTCGGCGAGAACTGCGCGCCCAGCTTTGCCGACATCGACGGCGACGGCTATACGGACCTCGTCTGCGGCAGCTTGGAATACGGCTTGTCCTATCCCATCGACAGCAGGTATTTCCCCCTGCGCGAGGAGCTGCTCGCGCTGGTGGGCGGCGTCACCGGCGAGGGCTGGTACATGGGCGCGCACTTCTTCGCCGGCTTCGGGGCCTCGCCGGAGCGGGAGAGCTATGAGCTCTCCGCCCAGCTGGCGGCCATGCAGGGCTACGGCGTGGCCTACGGCCGCCTGGGCGCGGGGCTGCACGCCGGCGCGTCCCTCTCCGGCGACCCGGCGCAGACCTACCTCAGCCTCTGGGACGGCGGAATGCTCTGGTGCGCCGGCCTCTCCGGCGAGGTGGAGGAACTGGGCGCGGGCGAGCTGCTATCGCTGCCCTTCTACCTCACGCGCGGCGGCGAGCGGACGATACTGCTGCTCGACGCTTCGCCCGCGCTGGACGACCCGGACTGGGCGCAGGCGGCCTGCTCTCTGGGCCTGCCGCTGCTGCTGGAGGCCGAGCTCTGGGACGGCGCGGCGCTCGCCGGGCGCGTGGCCGGCGCGGCGGAGCTGTGCGCGCAGTACGGCTACAGCTCCATGACGGAAAGCCAGCTGATGTACGCCGCGGCGGCGGCGGCCAACCTGGAGCTGGACGTGATGGGCAACAGCAGCAGCCGCTTCGACATCGAGCTGGTGGGCGCCGGCGCGACCAACTCCACGGCGCTCTACTCCGGCATCTTTCAGACCTCCTGCGGCGTGCGCGTCTCCCTCGGCGAGGCGCTGAGCGGCCTGGAGCTGGCGGTGGACGCCAACGTCTGGCGCCGTGTGGGGAACGACATCTACATCGGCCTCGACCGGCCCGTGCGCATCTATGAGGCCGAGGCGGGGGCGGAGGAGACGCCGCACCTCGCGCGAGTCAACCTGCCGGCCATGCTCTCCGTCCACGAGGGCGGGGCCTCCGTGCTCTTCGACACGGGCGGCATGATGCAGGTGGAGACCTCCGCGCCGGCCACGACGGAGTCCGACGGCTGGACGGCCGAGCCCGCGCCCGGCGGCGGTACCGTGTTCACAAAATATTCCTCGACCCCGGGCTCGATACTGATAAGCTACGAATAACGGCGCGGCCTGGCTTCGCTTGTGCCGCTGAGTTTACGGAAACCCAAAGCCTCCCCTGCCGTGCAGGGGAGGTGGACGCGCGTAAGCGCGGCCGGAGGGGTGGTATAAGTTTGCACTCCTTCGGTAGGATGCGCAAAGT
>DVOV01000166.1 GCA_018713375.1 Candidatus Scatomorpha stercorigallinarum
GGCGAGCTCCTCACGCCGCGCCGTTAGCGGCACTTCCGGCGTCACGGGCGATACGCAGGCCACGGGCGGCGCCTCCGGCTCCGGCAGGGGGTCGTGCGGCGCGTCGTTGTAGTCGCAGAAGGCGCGGCAGATCTCGCCTATCACGTTGCCGGCGCCGGGGACGCTGCGCGTGAACACGGCGATGAGGAAGGGCTCCTCGGCAAAGACGATGCCCACCGTGGCGACATAGAGGCTGCCGCCGTATGTATCGTAGCCGTATTTCTGGGCGATCTCGTACTCCGTGACGCCGGACTTGAAGTACTCGCCGGGCTGCGCGGCTTTGAGGTAGCCGATGGCCTCGGCATAGGTGCTGTCCGCGCCGTCGTAGAGCCGCTGCAGGACGCCCAGCTGGATGTTGACGTTGAATTCGCTGGAATAGAGGTACTCCTCATCCAGCGCGCGCACGTCGATGCCGGCGTAGCCCGCCGCCAGGCGCTTGTAGTCGGCGAAATCGGGGAAGGCGGCGTCCAGCATCACGCGGGAGAGGTCATTGTTCGAGTATTGCAGGCTCAGGCGGTGGCAGTCGCTGAGCGGAACGCCGCCGTAGACGGCGTCCGGCGCGATGTTGCCGGCAGCCTCCTGCTCGTAGTAGTACATGTTGAGCGCGAGCTTGTAGACGCTGGCCGACTCGAAGAGGGCGTCCTCGTTGAAGGTGAACTGGGTCCAGTCCGTCGTGCGGCGGTAGCCGAAGGCGATGTTGCCCTCGTCCAGGCCGTGCTCGGACATGATGGCGGCGAGGTCAGCTTCCAGCTGCGCCTCGGCGTCCGCCCTGCCGTCGGCGTAGACGGGGACAGCGGCGGCCAAAATGGCCGCCGCCAGTAAAATTGTCAGTATGCGGCGGGTCATACCTCCGCGTAGACCATGCTGGAGCTGATCTCCGCCAGGCTGTGCGCGCCGCACATGGTCATGGTGTCCTTCAGCTCGGCCTTGTACTTGGCGTAGAGCATGCGCACGCCGTCAGCCTGCGCGGCGTACACGGCGGGGATGAAGGGACGGGCGACGAGCACGGCGTCCGCGCCCAGGGCCAGGGCCTTGAAGATGTCCACGCCGTTGCGCAGCCCGCCGTCCACGAAGATGGTGCACTTGCCCTTGACGGCCTTAGCGATATCGGGCAGCACGTCCGCCGTGGCCCTCGTCTGGCCGAGGACGCGGCCGCCGTGGTTGCTGACGACGATGCCCGCCGCGCCGGCCTCCACGGCCTTCTCCGCGGCGTGGGCGGTCATCACGCCCTTGATGATGAAGGGCATCTTGGCGTAGGAGATGATGTCGCGCAGTTCATCGACGGTCTTGCTGCCGGCGTTGGGGTTCATGGCCTTGAGGAAGGGGAGGCCGGCGCCGTCGATGTCCATGGCGGCGGCGAAAATGCCGCTCTCGTTGAGGATATCGAGCTTTTCCTTGACGGCGTCCACGTTCCAGGGCTTGATGGTGGGCACGCCCATGCCGCCGATCTTGGCCATCGCGGCGGCGGCGCGCTTCATGATCTCGGGGTCCACGCCGTCGCCGGTGAAGGCGGCGGAGCCGCACTCGGCGGCGGTGGGGATGATGATGTCGTTGTAGGAGAAATCATCGTGGAGGTCGCCGTAGTGCAGCGTGAGCGCGCCGATGGGGGCAATGAACACGGGCAGGTCGAAGGTGTGGCCGTTGAACACGAAGCTGGTGTCGGGCTCCGCGTTGGAGCAGATGGTGTCCATGTTCACGAAAACGCGCTGCCAGGCGTCATAGTTGCGGGCGGCGCCGTTGCCGGGCTGCTTGGAGCCGGGGCCGGGCATGGAGTTCCCGCAGGCCTTGCCGTTGCAGACGGGACACGCCTTGCAGTAGGGGCCGACCAGGCTGCGCGCCTTCTCGAGCATTTCGTTGTAGTCCATAGTTGAATTCCTCCGTTTATATTTATTATTTGCTTTCGCTTGCGTCGCGCACGAGCACGGCAAGGGAGCCTTCAACGCGGAAGCCGTTGCGTTCATAAAAGCGCCGCGCGGGGAAGGAGCGCTCAGTATTCAGCATCATGCCGTAAACGCCCTCGTCCGCACAGGCGGCGGCGAGCAGGCGCAGAAAGGCGCTGCCCACGCCACGGCGCTGAAAGGCGGGCGCAACGCAGAACTGATCGATGTAGTATTCGACGCCGCCCAGCCAGGGCTTTTTCATGCCGGCGCTGAGGGCCGCGAGCCTGCCGCCCGCCAGGCAGACGAAGCAGAGCGAGCCGTCCAGCGCCAGGAAGCGGGCGAGGTAGGCTTGCACATCCTCCGGCGCACAGCGGTCGTTCCACGGAGGAGCGGAAAAGGCGGCGATGAATATACCGGCGCACGGCTCGATGTCGGCCGGGGACATGCGGCGTATTTCCAGATCCATATGTACGATATAATTAAAGCAACATATCCGGCAAATGTCAACGGGAAACGACGCCGGTGCCGTCAAAGGCGGGGATGGCGTCCTCGCCGCTGGCGTCGGGCTCCTGGTAATAGCCGTCCTCGATGCCGGCGTCGAGCAGGTATTCATAGAGCATCTGCGCCGTGGCTTCGTCCACGGGGGCGCTGAGCTCCGGGAAGCGCTCGCCCACGCCCGGCATGGGCGTGTACTGGCTCATCAGGGAAAAGAGTACCTCGCCGGGGAGAAACTCCGAGGCCACCCAGTCGATGGCTCGCAGGCTGTTTTCAATGTTCCCGGGGAGGATCAGGTGGCGGATGAGCACGCCGGAGCGCAGTATGCCGTCATCGTCCATGACGAAGGGGCCGGTCTGACGGTACATCTCGCGGATGGCCGCGGCGGCGACTTCAGGGTAATCCGGCGCGCGGGAGTATTTGGCGGCGGGGCCGGGGAGGGCGTATTTGTAGTCCGGCATATACACCTGCACCAGCCCCTCGAGCAGGCGCAGCGACTCCACCGTCTCGTAGCCGGAGGAGTTCCAGACCACGGGTATGCCGAGCTCAAGGCCGGAGAGGGCCTCCGCGATGGGGCGCACGAAGTGCGTGCCCGTGACGAGGTTTATATTGTGTACGCCGCTGTCGCGCAGCCGCAGCATGACGCCGCGCAGGCCCTCCACCGTCAGCTCAAAGCCGCCCTCGCCGCCGGAGATGGCGGCGTTCTGGCAGTAGGCGCAGCTGAGGGAGCAGCCGGTGAAGAAGATGGCGCCGCTGCCGCGCGTGCCGGAGATGCAGGGCTCCTCGCCGTAGTGCGCCGCGGCGCGGGCCGCGCGCGGGAGGCGGGGAGAGCGGCAGGCGCCGGCGGCGCGCCCTTCGCGCTCCGCCCCGCAGCGGCGGGGGCAGTCGAAGCACGCGCTCAAAACTCCAGCGCCTCCTTCGTGTGCGTATAGGGCTCGCGCGGGACGCTCATGGGCTTCATGCGGCCGCTGGTGAAGCCGCGGGCGGCCAGCTTGAGCATCTTTTTAATAGTATACTTGCTCTCGCCGGCGAAGCGCTCCGCGCGGTCATAGCTGACCGTCTCGCACGGGAAGCCGAGGCGCGTGATGAGCCCGCGCAGGAAGAGGTCGTCGCCGTGGTAGAGGGCAAGGGCGTCCAGCGCCTCCGGGCCCATCAGGCGGAAGTCCGCGTGGTCGTAAATGAGGCTCGAGCCGAGCATCCGCATGATGCGGTAATAGCCGCGGGCCGTGGTGCGCTTGAGGAAGGTATCCGTCTCGCGGCTGGCGCGCACGCCGCAGACGATGTGCGCGCCATGCTCGCGCTTTTCCGCCATGGCGTCGATGGCGTCCACGTCGTCCTGCAGGTCGGCGTCGATGGAGACGGCGACGGCGCGCTCCGCCCGGGCGGCCATCAGGCCCTCCGTGAGCGCGGTCTGGTGGCCGCGGTTGCGGTCGAGCGAGAGGCCGGTGAAGATGTTGTCCTCTTCATGGGCGGCCTTTATCATCTCCCAGGTGCGGTCGGCGGAGCCGTCGTCTATGAAGAGGATGCGGCTGGTGGGCGCGGCAAAGCCGCGGTCCATCAGCGAGACGAGCTTGGCGCGCAGGCGGCGCATGGTCTCCGGCAGGACCTCTTCCTCATTGTAGCAAGGCACGACTATGAAATAC
>DVOV01000014.1 GCA_018713375.1 Candidatus Scatomorpha stercorigallinarum
GGGGCGCGGGCGAGCGAAATGCGCCGAGCGGGCAAAGCCCGCCCACGAGGGGTGGTTCGCGTTGTTTGGGGCAGGGTGCTTGTCGCGGCGTTATTGGGGGCTCCGCCCCCTTGCCCCCTATTTGCCTGTCAGCGGCGCGAGCGAAGCGAAGCATTCCGCGGTCGGCGATGGGCAGAGCCATACGACACCGGGATGACCACCCGAGACACCCAAAGGGATAAAAGACAGTACATACCTACGACCCGCACCAAAGCGGTTTTCTCTTTGGAGTCTGAGGGGTTTCTTTTTGACAAGACAAAAAGAAATCTCTCAGAAGCCCCCTTGCGGGGGCCTTCCGTCAGCGCGGCGCGCAGCGCATCTACATCCAAGCGCAGCTTGGCCGGGCGGCTATTTTACGTCGTATTTTTCCAGTATCTTTTCCTTCCAGACTTCCTGCGGCTGGCCGCGGTAGCTTTCTATGTAGTCCACGAGCTTCGGGATGTCCGTGAAGGTCTCATAGAGCGCGTAGCCGTCCTCGCTGAGGAAGCGCTCGGCGACGGCGCGGCGGAGCATGGCGTCCATGGCGTCATAGTAGCCGCGGGTGTTGAGCACGGCCATGGCCTTGGCGTGGCGGCCCAGCTGCTTGAGCGTCAGCGCCTCAAAGAACTCCTCAAAGGTGCCGATGCCGCCGGGCAGCGTGACAAAGGCGTCCGACATGTCCTCCATCAGCTTTTTGCGCTCGGACATGGTCTCCGTGAACAGCATCTGCGTGCAGCCCTCATAGAGTATCCCCGGCTGGTCGAAAAACCGCGGGGCCACTCCGATCAGCTCCCCGCCTTCTGCGGTGGCGCCGCGGGCTGCGGCGCCCATCAGCCCGCTGGCGCCGCCGCCGAACACGACGGCGTGCCCCCGGCGCGCCAGCTCCGCGCCCAGCGCGCGGGCCTCTTCAAAGTACGCCTCGTCTATCGAACGGCTGGAGGCCGCAAAAACGCATACTTTCATGCCCTCACCCCTCAAAGTCCAGCACGCGGCGCATGCGCGCGAGCGTCAGGCGGTTGCGGATGGCCGAGGAGATGTCCAGCAGCTCCGGCCGCAGCGCCTCGTCGATGCCGATGTCGCGCAGGCGGTATTTCCCGTCCAGCGCCCTCAGCGTGTCCGCGAGGGACTCCGCGGAAGGTATTTGCGATATTATGTAAACTATTTCCTCCCAGCAGTCCACGATGCGCCGCGCGTCGAAGCGCTTCAGGACATCATCGGCGTTCTCCGCGATTATCCCGTCCGCGAGCGGCCCGAACTTTTCCCTTATCCAGCGCTCGTCGAGCGGCTCGAAGGGCTTTGCCCGCGGCTTCAGCCGCGCGAGGCGGTGGTACTCCTCCGAGACCACCACCGCGCCCACGCCGACGCACTCGCCGTGCAGGCCGTGCGCGGACTCGAAGCGCGGGGGCTTCATCTCCACCAGGTGGGCGATGAGGTGTTCCGCGCCGGAGGCGGCGCGGGAGGAGCCCATCATCTGCATGGTGAGTCCGGAGTACATCTGCGCGGCGGTCATGGCCTCGAAATCCGGGCGCTCGCCGCGCAGCAGGCCGGCCACGCTGTGCTCCATCAGCGCCATCGCCTCCCGCGCGAGCAGCGCCACGCGCAGGCAGTAGTGCTCGCCGGAGACGAGGTGGGCTATCAGCCAGTCGGCCAGGGAGATGTGCTTGGCGAGGATGTCGGCCACGCCGCTGACCGTCAGCGACATGGGCGCGCCGGCGATGATGTTCAGGTCCGTCACCACCAGTGCGGGGGCGTGCATGGGGATGGAGCGCTTGTGCCCGTCGATGACCACCGAGCAGACGTTGGCCGTGAAGCCGTCCGAGGAGGCCAGCGTGGGGATGGCGACGAAGGGGATGCCGAGGCTGTTGGCGTTGTAGCGCGCGAAGTCCATCAGCGTGCCGCTGCCCACGGTTATGATGACGTCCGGGTCGTCGAGCTCGGGGACGATGGCCTCGATGAGGCCCTTTTCCGAGTGCAGGCCGCGCGCTTCGAGCACGATCTCCTTGTCCGCGCGCACGTGCACCATGCCGGGCAGGTTGTAGGTGTTGGTGTCATAGAGCACCGTGCGCCGGCCCGTAAGGCCGCAGGCGTCCATATAGCGGTCGAAATCGCGCAGCGCGCCGTATTCGGCCACCACCAGCTTCGTCTCCAGCGGGTGAGCGCGCCCGCAGGCGCACGGCCCTGAGTATTTTGCGCAGTCGAGGATCATTTCAGGCGCACCTTGAGCTCCAGCGCCCGGCGCGCGCTGTCCGCGATGCCGTCCGGCGTGAGGCCGAAGGCCTCGAGCACCGCCTCGGCCTTCCCGGAGCGGCCGAACTCGTCGCGCACGCCGTGCCGCACGACGGGCACGGGGCACTTTTCGCCGACGGCGGCGGCCACGGCCTCGCCGAGCCCGCCGATGACCGTGTGTTCCTCACTGGTGACGATGCAGCCCGTCTCCCTCGCAGCGGCGAGGATGAGCTCCTCGTCGAGCGGCTTTATCGTGTGTATGTCCAGCACGCGCGCGGAAATGCCCTCCTGCGCGAGGATATCCGCGGCGGCGAGGGCGCGCTGCACCATCAGGCCCGTGGCGGCGATGGTCACGTCCGTCCCCGCGCGCAGCACGGCCCCGCGGCCGAGCTCGAACTGATAGCCGGGCGCGGAGTCGGTCACCGTCTCCACGGCCATGCGGCCCAGGCGGATGTAGGCCGGGCCCTCGTATTCGGCGAGGGCTGCCATGGCCAGGCGCATCTCGTTGGCGTCGCAGGGGTTGAGCACCATCATCCCGGGGATGGCGCGCATCAGCGCGAAGTCCTCGATGCACTGGTGCGTGGCGCCGTCCTCGCCCACGGAGAGCCCGCCGTGCGAGCCGGCGCACTTGACGTTCAGGTGCGGGTAGCCGATGGAGTTGCGCACCTGCTCATAGGCCCGGCCGGCGACGAACATGGCGAAGGAGCTGATATATGGCTTCTTGCCGCAGGTGGCCATGCCGGCGGCCACGGCCGCCATGTTGCCCTCGGCGATGCCCATGTTGAAGAATCTGTCGGGGAAGGCCTTGGCGAAGGTCTTGCTCATCGTGGAGCCGGAGAGGTCGGCGTCGAGCACAACGATCTCCGGGTACTTTGCGCCCAGCTCGGCGAGGGCTTCGCCGTAAGCGGCGCGGGTGGCTTTTTTCTCTCCCATCTTACTCAACCTCCAGTCTCTCCACGGCGGCGTTCAGCTCCGCCATTGCCCGCTCGTACTGCTCGGCGTTCGGCGCCTTGCCGTGCCAGCCCGGGTCGTTTTCCATGAAGCTCACGCCCTTGCTCTTCACCGTTTTGGCGATGAGGACGGTGGGCTGCCCCTTGACCTGCCGCGCTTCGGCGAAGGCGGCGCGCAGCGCGTCGAAATCGTGCCCGTCCACTGTTATCACATGCCAGTTGAAGGCGGCGAATTTTCTGTCCAGCGGCTCGGACGGCATCACGTCCGCCGTGCGTCCGTCGATCTGCAATCCGTTCACGTCCACGATGGCGCAGAGGTTATCGAGCCCGTATTTGGCGGCGCTCATGGCCGCCTCCCAGACCTCACCCTCCTCCACCTCGCCGTCGCCCAGCAGGGCGTAGACTCGGTAGGGCGCGCCGTCCAGCTTGCCGGCGATGGCCATGCCCACGGCGGCGGAGATGCCCTGCCCCAGCGAGCCGGTGGACATGTCCACACCGGGGACATGCGCCATGTCCGGGTGGCCGGACATGTGCCCTTTGATGCTGCGGAAGAGCTCCAGATCCTTTTCGGGGAAATAGCCTCTCAGCGCAAGGATGGAGTAGAGCGCGGGGGTGCAGTGCCCCTTGCTGAGCACAAAGCGGTCGCGCCCCGGCGCGCGAGGCGCGGCGGGGTCGATGCGCATCTCCTCGAAATAGAGCTCCGTCAGTATATCCATCGCCGAGAAGGAGCCGCCGATGTGGCCGCTCGCGGCGCGGAACACCATTTCCATGCCCAGCCGGCGGCCCTTCGCCGCGGTGAGCTCAAGTTCCCTGTTAGTCATAGAAAGTCCTCCTGACCGTCATGTAAAGACACAGTAATAAACACAGTATATCATTCCTCGTCCGGCTTTTCAATGCTGCTCTTTGGAGCAAACTTCCCTTGCCAAATTCCCCCTTATGGTCTATAATCGCAAGCAGCAAAACACAAAGGAGCGATTACCATGTCTGACAACAAGTACCGCATCACTGCGGATTCCGGCTGCGACCTCTCGCTCGAGCTCTGCGAGAGCCTCGGCGTGCTGCCGTACAAAATGCCTTTCACAATGGACGGCGAACTGATGACCGACGGGATGACGGAGGAGAGCTTCCGCCGGTTTTACGATATGATGCGCGCCGGCGGCGTGGCCAAAACCAGCCAGATCAACCCCGGGGAATTCATCGACTTCTGGCGCCCGCTCGCCGAGGCCGGCGAGGACGTGCTGCATGTCTCGCTGGCGGCGGCCATCTCCGGCTCCTGCAACAACGCGCGCAGCGCGGCGGAGACGCTGATGGGCGAATACCCCGGCTGGACCTGCCGCGTGGTGGACTCGGCCAACGCCTCCGCCGGCTTCGGGCTGATGGTCCTGCGCGCGGTGAATAACCGCGGCGGCGGCCTCGATCTGGAGGCCAACGCCCGCGAGCTGGAGGGCGTGGCGCACAATGTGAACTCCATCTTCACCACCAACGACCTCACCTACCTCTATCGCGGCGGGCGCGTCAGCCGCACGGCGGCCGCCTTCGGCACCGCGCTCAATATCGTGCCCATAATGCACCTCGACTATGAGGGCCATCTCGAGGTCTGGCAGAAAGTGCGCGGTGACAGGCAGTGCTTCAAAAAGCTGATAAAGGACGTCAAGGAACTGGTCGTAGACGCCGCGAGCCAGACGCTGATAATCTCGGAGGCGGACGCGCCTGAGAAGGCGCGCGAATACGGCGACGCGCTTAAGGCCGAATGCGGCTTTAAGGACGTGTTCTACACGCACATCGGGCCCATCATCGGCGCGCACACCGGCCCCGGGCTCATCTCCGTGTTCTTCGTCGGCAAGGAGCGGGTATAAGGCCGGGATAAGCCAATGCCGCGGGAACGTTTTCGTTCCCGCGGCATTATTTGCATCGCGCGCCTCAGAGGGTGACGACGGTGTAGCCGTGCCCCACGGCGGGGAGGAATTTTTCAAACACGTCCGCCGTGCTCAGCTTCAGCGTGGAGGTGTTCACGCAGGGGTGGCAGCCGAACTCCGCGCCCTTGAGCACGTCGCCGTCCACCAGCAGGCGCACCTGGCCCTCGCTGTCGTTCATCAGCCCCATCACGGAGACGGAGCCGGGGGCCAGCCCCAGCAGGCGCTCCATGTCCTCCGGCGTGCCGAAGGAGAGCCGCGCCGAGCCGATCTGCGCGGAGATCTCGCGCGTGTGGAAGGGCTTGTCCCCCTGCACGAGCAGCAGGTAAAACTGCGTCTTCTGCCGGTTGCAGAGGAAGAGGTTCTTGCATATCTCCATGCCCAGGGCCTCGTCCACCGCCTGGCAGGCGGCCATGGTGTCCACATGCTCGTGGTCGGCGCGGACGTAGGCGATGCCCAGGCTGTCCAGCAGGTCGTATACGGCCGTCTCCCGCGGCAGGCGCTGCGCGCAGTCCTGCGGGCGGCCCTGTGATAGCTTTACTTCCATGTATGACGCCTCCGTTTTTTGTTCAACGGAGGCATCATACCACTCGCGGCGGGAAAAATCCAGCCCCTTTCGCGCGCTAACCCAGCGCCACGTCCAGCACCATCATCAGCGCGAAGCCCATGAGCGTGACGAAGGCCATCAGTCCCCGGCGCTCGTTGGCCAGGCTCTCCGGTATCAGCTCCGCCACGGCGACATAGAGCATGGCCCCGGCGGCGAAGCTCAGCAGGCCCGGCAGCAGCATCCGCGCGCCCATCACCAGCAGCGCCCCCGCCACGCCGGCCAGCGGCTCCACCACGGCGCTCAGCTGCCCGAGGAAAAAAGCCCGCCGGCGGCTGAGCCCCTCCCGCAGCAGCGGCAGGCTGACCGCCGCGCCCTCCGGGAAATTCTGTATGCCCACGCCGAGGGCCAGCATACAGGCCGCGGAGAGGGCCGCGCCCCCCGGCGCGTGGGCGAGCGAGCCGAAGGCCACGCCCACGGCCATCCCCTCCGGTATGTTGTGCAGCGTCATGCCGGCCATCAGCATCATCCGCCGGCGCGAGTGCGTCCCGCGCTCCGCCAGGCGGCCATAGGCCCAGTCGCCCGCCCAGAGCAGCGCCCCGCCCGCGAGCAGGCCCGCGCAGGCCGTAAAAGCGGCGTTCATCCCCAGCGCCTCCGCCTGCTCCAGCGCCGGCGAGAGCAGCGACCAGAAGGAGGCCGCCGTCATGATGCCCGCAGCGAAGCCCAGCATGGCGTCCAGCGCCGTGCGCCTCGCTCCGCGGACACAAAAGACCAGCCCCGCCCCCGCCGCCGTCACCGCCCAGGTGAAAAGCGTGGCCAGCAGCGCCTGCCAGACGTGGCCGAGCTGTGAAAACCAGTCAAACATAGCATACCCCACAAAAGCGTTCTGCGCCATCATATGCCGGCGTGGAGCCCGGGGGCACAAAAATACCGCAGGGCGGCGGCCCGGCGGCAAATTTTTCCAATATAGGCCATAAAAAACATCTGACCCTCACATACTGCCCGATACATACTTTTCAAAGCCCTACGCAGTTACTTCCAAGTTTTATTCTTCCCGTATGTCTCATTCACGCGGCTTTCGTTCGCCATTCGCGCTGTGCGTTTATTTGGCATTCGCTTGCCTGCGTTTTTTTGACATCTGGTCAAGTGCAAACTTTGCGTCCCGCTTTTACATGTATCGATTTTTCGCAGGTGAGGGTCAGATGCTGTGATTCTTGGTATCTAACATCCATTTAACCTCTCTTTCTACAGATTTCGGATCTCCGGCTGCGCACGTTTGCTGGGAATATGTCCTTCAAAAGCCCCGAACAAATATGCTATCCTCTTCTCATTTTTGCTTTTACCAAAGCCAGCTCACATTAACGGCTGCTCATGATAACATGTTCCGCAATTCGTATGCCGCCCGGTATCGATCCGATACACCGATAAGGCCTTGGCTTTTCGCCTTGCCTTTACCTTCTGGTCATAATATACCACCGCGCCCCGCAAATGTCAACAGTAAATGTGCTCGTTTCACAAATTTGTCGAACATCACGAAAATTTAACATTCGTCGCTGTTGGGTTATCCGCCATCAGCCGGGTGTGATAAGATAAAAAAGGTGCGGCCCGGATGATCCGGGCCGCACCGCTTTATATGAGCGCCGCCGTCATGTCCTCCGCCGCCTCCGCGCGGAACACGGGCAGCCACTCCACGCCCTCCGGCGGCCGCGCGCGCAGAGAGGAGCAGGCCACGCAGCCATCCCCCGCCCGGCGGGTGAAGATGGCCGCCGACGCCCCGGCATCGCCCTCGCGCATGTCCAGCAGCCTCAGCGCGCCCTCCAGCGGCTCGGGCGAGAGCGAGCCCATCGGCGAGGAATTCTTCATACGTTTTGTCCATTCTGCGCCTCCATTTTTATCCTGCACAGCGCCTTTGTCGCGCGGATGGCCATGCCTGCGCCGAGCGCGGTGACGATGAGCCATACGGCGAAGCCGGTGGCAACCGTCATCGCCGTGCGGAACACGCTGTCGTCCGCCGTGCCGAACTGCGCCAGCATCGCCGTCTCCAGGGCAAACATGCTCACCAGCGCCGAAGCCAGGCTGACGGCGCGCGCCGCGCTCATCACCGGGCTGTGGTAGCGGCGGTAGCGCGCGAGGTTTACGGCGCCCATGATCGTTGCGTAAAAGGTGTAAGCCGCCATGGCGTAGATAAGGTTTCCCGCGTAGGCAAAGCCGCCGTCGCCGTGCATCACCAGCACGACCACGCCCGCCAGGATCACATTCATCAGCATGAGCAGCACGCCGCAGAGCCGGCTGCGCCGCCATTCCCCGGCCATGTCCGCGCCCAGGCCGCGCCGCCGGGCAAAGCGCAGCAGCAGAAACCGCAACACGGCGAGGAACATGTAATACGCCGCCAGCGTGCCGTACCAGTAGGAATGATATGCAAGGCCATATACCGCGTTCAGCGCCGAATAGAGCGCGTTCAATCCCAGCGAAACGTGCAGCGCGCTGTTCACACGGAACTCCGGCTCGTCCAGATAGCGCTGCACGAGCGGTATGCGCAGCACCCTTTCGCGGCAGCGTCGAACAAGCGCCACGGCGTTCGCACAGACGGCCGCGAGCGCATAGGCGGAGAAGAGATAGGACGCATAGGCCAGCGGGCCGTCCTTCTCCCCGGCGGTGAATACATATACGAGCAGCGCCGCCGCGGCCGCCGCGCAGAGCAGCACCGCCGCCGCGCCCGGATAGAACAGCCGGCGCAGCGCACGCTTCAGCGCGTCCACCTTACGTCCATGCGCCGTCCGTCTGCCGCTCAAAAAACGCCCTCCTCCGTCTGCGCGGCGGGGGCGAGCGTTTGGACGTAGCGCCGCAGCGCCGCCAGCGCGCCTTCCACCGTTTCGCGCGCCATGCCCGGCGTGCCGAAAACGGGGTATATCACGTGCCGGCTGTCCTCGCGCGCGCAGGTGCGCCCGTCCGTGCCGGCGATCTCGCTGAAGATGATGCCCGCGCCGTCGCGGCCGCAGAAGTCGCCGGGATAGGTGTGCAGCTCGCGCCCGCGCATCCCCTCGAAGGTGGCCTTCTCCGTGCCCAGGAAGAACTCCACGCCGCCCTCGATGTAGTCCACGTCGTGCGTGCCGGAGAGCATACAGGTCGTGAGCTCGAACAGAAACGGCACTTCCGTCACCGGGTTTTCAAAGGGGAATGGCTGGCCCTTGACGATCACGGACTCGAATTGCAGCATCACGGTGTAGGTCTTTTTGAACTTGCGGAAGAAGCGGAAATAGGGGTCCTCGCCAAAAACGGCGCGGCGCTCATAGGCGGCGAATCTCGCGCGCGTCTCCTCGATCTCCCGCGCGGCCAGCGCGCGCCACTCGTCCACTCGCCACTCCGCGCGCGGCGGATAGCGCACCTCCAGCACGCCGAACGGTATGCCGCAACCTTCCAGCGAGGCATCTTTGCGTATCTCCAGCATATCGAGCCCTCCGTCCATCAAAGTGTACTGTGATATGATAAAGTGTTTTGCCCAGGCTGTCAAGCCGCCCGGAGCCACGCCCCCAGTTGAAAAAAGCAGCGAAAGCCATTGCTTTCGCTGCTTTTGACGTATTCTACGCCTGTTTATCCCGCAATTACCGCATATTATAGCACTCAGGCAGGGATTTGACCCATCGTGCCAAACGCCCTGTTTGCCACTCCGACCAGCTGCGCTGGTTTGTTGTACTTTACCCTGGCATAAACGTCCATTGTCATTATCAGACATCGTTCGCTTATATTGAATGAAGCATTTTACGAGCCTTTCCTCTTTTTCCATCCAACAGAAAACTGCTCGGTGTCTATCACCAGTTGAGAAATGTACTGTGCGCGATCCCGAGCATCCGCGCGGCGGCGCGTGCGCTGATATCATTGCTGAGATAGCTGTCCATCAACGGATAAAAGTCCTCGGGGATAGGCAGCTTTTCTCTGCCGAAGCGCACCCCGCGCGCTTTCGCCGCCGCTATGCCTTCGGCCTGCCGCTGCCTTGTATTCTCGCGCTCCACCTGCGCCACGTAGCAGAGGATCTGCAGCACGATATCTGCTATGAATGTGCCTGTGAGATCTCTGCCTTTTTGGCGGGTATCTAAAAGCGGCATATCCAGCACGACTATGTCCGCGCACTTCACCTTGGTGATATGCCGCCACTGTTCCTGTATCTCGGTGTAATTTCGCCCAAGCCTGTCGATCGATTTTATTACAAACATCTCCGGCCCTGATGCGCCGCACCAGGCATTTGTACTGCGGCCTTTCAAAATTTTTGCCGCTCAACTTGTCGGCATAGATGTACCTCTCCGACACGCCAAACTCCCGCATGGCGACGAGCTGCCTTTCCTCGTACTGGTCTCTGCTGGATACGCGCACATATCCGTACATTTTTCCCATGAATATGCCTCCTATAGCATGAAAAAGTGTCACCGTATAGGATGCCATCATTCACCGCAAAATGCGGTAAGAATATATAAAGAA
>DVOV01000167.1 GCA_018713375.1 Candidatus Scatomorpha stercorigallinarum
TTGGGCTCAATGGTGAGCTTGACGTGCGCGAACTGGCCGCGGCCGCCGGTCTGGCGCACGAAGCGCGTGTCGACGGTGGCGGGCTTGGTGATGGTCTCCTTGTAAGAGACCTGGGGTTTGCCGACGTTGGCCTCGACCTTGAACTCGCGCAGGAGCCTGTCGACGATAATCTCAAGGTGAAGCTCGCCCATGCCGGCGATGATGGTTTGGCCCGTATCCTCGTCCGTGTAGGTCTTGAAGGTCGGGTCCTCCTCGGCCAGCTTGGCGAGGGCGACGGACATCTTCTCCTGGCCGGCCTTGGTCTTGGGCTCAATCGCGACGCGGATGACAGGCTCGGGGAACTCCATGTTCTCGAGGACTATCTGATGCTTGTCGTCGCAGAGCGTGTCGCCCGTCGTGGTGTTCTTCAGGCCGACGGCGGCGGCAATGTCGCCGGAATAGGCGGTCTGAAGGTCCTCGCGGTGGTTGGCGTGCATCAGCAGGATGCGGCCAAGGCGCTCACGCTGCCCCTTCGTCGCGTTTATGACGGTCTCGCCGGCGTTGACGGTGCCGGAATAGACGCGGAAGAAGGCGAGCTTGCCGACGTAGGGGTCGGTCATAATCTTGAAGGCGAGGGCGGAGAACGGCGCGTCGTCGCTGGCCGGGCGCCTCTCGGTCTCGCCGGTCTTGGGGCTGACGCCCTCGACCGGAGGAATATCCGTCGGGCTGGGCAGATAGTCGACGATGGCGTCGAGCAGCTTCTGCACGCCCTTATTCCTGTAAGAGGTGCCGCAGACCACGGGGAACATCTTGACCGCGAGCGTGGCGCGGCGGATGGCGGCGCGGATCTTGTCCGTGGGCACTTCCTCTCCCTCAAGGTACAGCTCCATGATTTCGTCGTCGAAATCGCTTATCGCCTCGAGCATCTGGTTGCGGTACTGCTCGGCGAGAGGACGCATGTCCTCGGGGATTTCTTCAACGCGCATGTCCTTGCCCAGGTCATCGTAATAGATATCGGCGTTCATCTCGACCAGGTCAATGATGCCGCGGAAGTCGGCCTCCTTGCCTACGGGCAGCTGGATGGGCACCGCGTTGGCCTTGAGGCGCTCGTGGACCATGTCTATAACGTTGTAGAAGTTCGCGCCCATGATGTCCATCTTATTGACATAGATGATGCGCGGGACGTTATAATGGTCGGCCTGACGCCAGACAGTCTCGCTCTGGGGCTCGACGCCGCCCTTGGCGCAGAGCACCGTGACGCCGCCGTCGAGGACGCGCAGGCTGCGTTCGACCTCAGCCGTGAAGTCGACGTGGCCCGGGGTGTCGATAATGTTCAGACGGCAGCCGCGCCAGTGGCAGGTGGTGGCGGCGGAGGTGATGGTGATGCCGCGCTCCTGCTCCTGCTCCATCCAGTCCATGGTCGCGTTGCCTTCGTGAACCTCGCCCAGCTTGTAGTTGACGCCGGTGTAGAAAAGGATGCGCTCCGTCGTCGTGGTCTTGCCCGCGTCGATATGGGCCATTATACCTATATTTCTCGTGTTCTCCAGTGAATACTCTCTGGGCATAAAACGCTACGCTCCTAAAACTAAAACTAAACTTACCACCTGAAGTGCGCGAAGGCCTTGTTGCTCTCGGCCATCTTGTGGGTATCCTCGCGGCGCTTAACAGCGGCGCCGAGGCCGTTGCAGGCGTCCATAATCTCGCCGGCCAGGCGCTCCTTCATGGTCTTCTCGCCGCGCTTGCGGGCGAACATCGTCAGCCAGCGCAGGCCGAGGGTCTGACGGCGCTCGGGACGGACCTCGATAGGCACCTGATAGGTCGCGCCGCCGACACGGCGGGCCTTGACCTCCAGGCTGGGCATGATGTTGTTCATGGCCTCGGTGAACGCCTCGAGCGGGTCCTTGCCGCTCTTTTCCTTTATAATGTCAAACGCATCGTACACGACCTTCTGTGCGACGCCCTTCTTGCCGTCCAGCATGATGCTGTTGATGAGCTTGGTCACCAACACGCTGTTGTACACCGGATCAGGCAGGATCTCTCTCTTGGGAACGTTACCTCTTCTGGGCACTATACTTCCCTCCTTCATTAAAAAATGACTTCATCGGTACTCGAGGGGCGGTCTGTCCCCCCGCTGCGCCCAGCGGTCTGAGCGATACGCTGTAATATCAATCAAACAGCTTGGGCTGGCCAGGCAGAATTACTTCTTGCCGGCCTTGGGACGCTTGGCGCCGTACTTGCTGCGGCCCTGCATACGTCCGGAGACGCCCTGGGTGTCCAGAGTGCCGCGAATGATGTGGTAACGCACACCGGGCAGGTCCTTGACACGGCCGCCGCGAATCATAACGACGGAGTGCTCCTGCAGGTTGTGGCCGACACCGGGGATATAGGCGGTCACTTCGTAGCCGTTGGTGAGGCGCACACGGGCAATCTTACGCAGAGCGGAGTTCGGCTTCTTAGGAGTCGAAGTACGCACAGCGGTGCACACGCCGCGCTTCTGGGGGCTGGACAGATTGGTCTCGCAGTTCTTGAGGGTGTTCAGGCCCTTCTGCATGGCGGGGGACGTGCTCTTGTAGGTCACCTGTTCCCTGCCCTTCCTGACGAGCTGGTTAAAAGTCGGCAAAACAGCATTTCCTCCTTTCGTGGGAAAAATATTGTCTCTCCCGCGCGAAAACACAGCCATTTGCGCGCGAAATCCGCCACGGGCATAA
>DVOV01000168.1 GCA_018713375.1 Candidatus Scatomorpha stercorigallinarum
GGCCCGCACGGGAGTGCTGGACGGCAACCCAATAAATGCGGACATGGAGGCCGCCGCGTGGCTCGCGGGGCTTTCCTACATCGTGAACGTCGTCATAGACGAGGAAAAGCGCACCGTCGCCGCCTTCGCCGGCGACTGCATCGAGGCCCACCGGCGCGGCTGCGAGTATTTGCGCGGCTTCTGCGAAGTGGAGGCGGTCCGGGCGGACATAGTGCTGACCTCGAACGGTGGCTATCCGCTGGACCAGAACTTCTACCAGTGCGTCAAGGGCATGACCGCGGCGGAGGCCTGCCTTAACGAGGACGGCGTCGTCATCATGTGCGGCGAGTGCGCCGCGGGACACGGGGGCGAGGGCTTCTACGCCTCCCTGCGGGACTGCGCCAGCCCGGCGGAGCTCTACGCCAGGCAGCTCGCCACGCCCTGGGACGAGACGGAGCCGGACCAGTGGGAGAGCCAGATACTCTGCCGCATCCTCTCGAAGCACCGGGCCATTTTCGTCACGCGCCCGGAGCTGCGCGGCATGGTGGAGGACATGAAAATGACCTACGCGCCCGACATCCCCTCCGCCCTGGCCCTCGCCAGGAGCTGGGGGAAAGAGAGCCTCACCGTCATACCCGACGGGGTGTCGGTCATACCGAGAGCATAAAAAAAAGCCGCCACGGCTGTGGCGGCTTTTTTATCTGTGCAGGCGCTTTTGGAGCTCCCGGACGAGCTCGCGGCGGTAGAGGAAGAGCGCGGGCAGCAGGGCGGCGAGGCCCAGGGCCAGGAGCGTGACCGCAGCGGGCAGGTTAAGCGGCAGCAGGCCCAGTGCGGCGGCTAGGATGTCCAGCAGCGACACCGCCGCAAGGCGCAGCAGCGGCATGAGCCTCCGGCGGCGGCCCAGATAGGCCGTGCCGGCCAAAAAGGCCAGAGTGCAGGCCAGGAGGATCGGCAGGACTATGCCGGTATACTCCCCTCCGAAACAGAGCTCCACCGTCAGCACCAGGATGCAGACACTGAGCAGCAGGCGGGATATCCGCTCTGCGAGCCCGTCCTCCACGAGTGGCCTGGCCAGGAGGTTCGTCCAGACGAACCACAGCGAGACGAGGACGACGAGGCTCCAGGCCGGGCCGCCGGTGCAGAGGTTTATGAAGAGGCACAGCGCCCCCGAGGCGCACAGAAAGCGCAGGGCCGCGCGCCTAAGCCGGCGCAGATCCAGCAGTCTGCGGCGTGGGACGGGGTAGCTGATCTCAATTTCATGCTCCATATGGCATACTCCCGCTCAGTTTCACCGGCACGCCCGCGCCCTCCAGGCGCGAGAGCAGGCGCGTCTCAAAGGTTTTGTCGTCCGTCAGCTTCGTCACCGAGAGCAGCGCGCGGCCCTTCAGCGTGACCATGGCGCATGCGGCGCGGGCGCGCTCGCCCGTGCCGAGCACAAAGTCCAGATTTTCCACGTGGGCCTCCACCTCCGGCGGCAGTTTGGCCGCTCCCAGGTTCGAGAGCGTGCTTGTAAAGGCCCGCTCCCCCAGAAAGCCGTAGGCTATGCGCGCTGCCGGGCGCTTCACGGCGAGAGGCACCCGCCCCAGCAGCCGCACCATCTCCGCCGTCGAGGCCAGCATGCCGCGCATGGCCGTCTCCGAGGCGCGCTCCGAGAGCTGGCGGGTGATGTCCGGCAGCAGGCGCTCAGCCTCCCCCGCCTCCGCCCAGGGCGTGCGCACGGAGCAGTACATTGAAAAGTTCCGCAGAGTCTTCGAGGGGCAGAATTTGCGCATGTTCACCGGCACCTGGATGCTGATATCGCCCCGGCTCTCGTCGGAGGCGGCATGGGCGGCCTCGGTCATGAAGGCCAGCAGCAGCGCCGTCAGGAAGGCGAGGCCCCCAGTGCCGTCCGTAAGGATGTGAAAAAACTCCACGCTCACGCGGCGGCCGTAGTACAGCACGCGGAAGGACTGCGAGTCCCCCGCCGCGACGTTCATGGGCGCGCAGGGCAGCTCCGTCTCAGGCTGCACGGTAAAGCGGCGCTTGATCCCGTCTATGTAGTGCCAGAACACGCCGCGCTTTATCCTCGTGGCAAAAAACGGAAAGCGGGGCATGGTGAGATCCAGCGCCAGCTGGAGCAGCGAAGGCTCCACGGGCGCATCCAGATAGGCTGAGAGGCGAAAGACCGACATCCAGCCGTCCGTCATGGACATGGGATAGATCTTTGCCGCGTCGTCCAGAGGGTACCAGTAGTCCGGAGCGCTCAGGTAAAAATCGCCCAGGCGCTCGTGACCCAGGCGCGCCGCCGCTTCGGCCGGGCTGAGGCCGCGCGAAACGAGGACCTCCGCCGCCCGGCGGAAATCGGAGATCAGCGCGCGCTTCTGCGCCCGCGGCAGGTCTATGCGCGCCGCTAGGGCAAAATACAGCCTTTCCAGCTCCGGCGCGGTATTCTCCATGCTCTTCACCTCCGTATATGAAAAAACCCGCCCGGGGGCGGGTTTTTTCACGGGTTTTCTGCAAAATATGCCCTTGTAGTATCCGCGTCGCGCTGGATCTGCTCGCGGAGCGCGGCGGTGTCCGGGAATTTCTCCTCGTCCCTGATAAAGTGGTGGAACTCCACTCGGACGCGGCGCTCATAGAGGTCGCCCTCGTAGTCGAGGATATAGCTCTCCACAGAAACCTGGTCGCCGCCGGAGACGGTCGGCCGCACGCCTATGTTGGTCACGGCCATGAGGCGCTCTCCGCTGTCGAGAAATACCCTGGCGGCGTAGACCCCGTGCCGCGGCACCAGGACGCCGGGGGCGAAGCGCATGTTTATCGTCGGCGCGCCCAGCTTGTGGCCCAGGCGGAAGCCGTAGTGGACCTTGTCCACCAGGAAATGCGGGTGGCCCAGCAGGTCGTTCGCCTCCTCCACGCGGCCCGCCTCCAACAGCGAGCGGATGCGCGTCGAGCTCACGACCTCCCCGTCCCGGCAGACGGCGGAGATGATGTCGCAGCCCATGCCGTGCTTCGTGCAATAGGCGGCGAGCCGCGCGGGGCGGCCTTCCCCCTTCCAGCCGCAGGAGAAGTCGTAGCCCATCACCAAGTGGCAGGCATGCAGCTCCTCGCGCACGGAATCGGCAAAGTTCTGCCAGGGCATACGCATCATGTTCTCGTTGAAGTGGATGGATATGACGCTGTCGATTCCGAAAACGTGGCGGATTATCTCCGCGCGCTCCTCGGCGGAGTTTATGAGCGGCACTTCCACGCGCTTTACCAGCGTATCCGGGTGCGTGTCGAAGGTGAGCACCGCGGGGACGGCCTGCTTTTCCGCCGCGCGGCGCTTTGTCATCTCCAGCAGCGCCGCGTGGCCAATGTGGACGCCGTCGAAGAAACCGAGGGCTATTACTCTCTTTCTGTCGGGCATAGTCTATACCTCAAAAAAGCTCTTTATCGTATGCAGAACGCCGTTTTCTACGGCTCCAAGCAGCAAAAACTCGCGGTTTTGCGAATACACTCGGCACTCGCCCTCGAAGGGCGCATCGAGCTTCACGTCCGCGCCGTTGCGCAGCGCCTTCTCCGTCCTCTCGTCCTTTATAAGCACTATAGGGCGGCCGGCGAACAGCGCATCCACCGGCAGCAGGCACTCCGCCGCGCCCCGGAGCTCTATCTCCTCCAGCGTCAGGGCGTCCTCCACCCGGAAACCGCCTGCGCGGGTGCGGCGCAGGCCGGACATGCAGGCCCCGCAGCCCAAGGCCCGGCCGATATCGTCGCAGAGCGTGCGTATATAGGTGCCCTTCGAGCACTCTATCTCCAGCTCGAAGTCGCCACCGCGCTCGCCCGTACACTCAAGGCGGTATATCGTGACGCGCCTCGGCTTGCGCTCGACCTGCCCGCCCGCGCGGGCTATCTCGTAGAGCTTCTTGCCGCCCTGCTTGATGGCCGAGTACATGGGCGGCAGCTGCTCGATCTCGCCGCGGAAGGCGGGGAGCACGGCCTCCAGCTCCGCCCTCGTCGGGCGCAGGCCCGTGCTCTCCAGCACCCGGCCGGTCGTGTCCAGGGTGTCCGTAACAAGGCCGGGACGCAGGAGGGCCGTATAGGCCTTGTCATGCCCCTCTGCAAACTCTACGGCGCGCGTCGCGCGGCCCAAAAATACCACGAGCAGGCCCGTGGCCATCGGGTCCAGTGTGCCGGAGTGGCCGATGCGCCTCTGCCCCGTCAGCCTCCGCAGCCTGCCTACTACGTCGTGGCTCGTCCAGCCCTCGGGCTTGTCCACGAGCAGGATACCGCTCAGTCCTCCGGCCATTTTTCATCCATCGCGCGGAGCATGAGCTCCAGCGCCTCCTCAGGCCCGGCCTCAAGCGTGCAGCCGGCGGCCATGGCGTGGCCTCCCCCGCCGTAGACGGCGCAGATATCCGAGACGTTCACGCCCGGCTTGGAGCGGAGCGATATCTTGCTCTCTCCCGGCCTCGTCTCGCGTATGGTCATGCTCACGACGGAGCCCTCCGCCTTACCGGCGAGACCCGCAAGGTCCTCGCAGTCGTTCTCCGCCGCGCCGCAGTCAGAGAGCATCTGAAGCGTGACGGTTGCAACGGATATTTTTCCATTCCTATAGAATCTCATGCCGCTCAGCATCCTGCCCTCAAGGGCCATGCGCGCACGGCTCTGGGTGCGGAAAAAGCGTATATTAAGCTCCGAGTTGTCCGCGCCGAGGTCTATGAGCTCCGCAGCGGCGCGCAGGGTGGCGGAGTTCGTGTTGGAATACTGGAAGCAGCCTGTATCCGTACTGACGGCTATATACAGCAGCCGCGCCTCCTCGCGCGAGACATCCCCGCACAGGGCCTTTATCACTTCGAGCACCAGCTCGCCGCAGGAGGACTTCTCCGCCGCGAGGCAGGTGCGCTCCGCAAAGTGGGAGTTCGAGGGGTGGTGGTCCAGAGCAAGGTTCACCGGCGCGGGCGTCCCCTCCGGGAACAGACCCTCGCCGGCGATATCCACCGTCACGACGCATGACGGCGCAAACCCCTCCGGCGCAAAGTATGGCGCTATGAAGGGGCGGTAGTTTTCAGTTATTTCGCGGTTATTTATGCAATAGGCCGTCTTGCCCGCGCGGCGGAGCGCAGAGCAGAGGGCGGCGCCGGAGCCTATGGTGTCCCCGTCCGGGCGGCGGTGGCTTATAAGCAGATAGCCGTCGTGCTCCCGGAGCCAGGCCGCGCACTCATTCGCCGTCAGGTCCATGCTCTTCCTCCCTGCCGGTGTCCAGCTCCTCTATGAGCCGGCTGATGTGCGCGCCGTATTCGATGGAGTGGTCGAGCTCGAAAACGAGCTCCGGCGTATAGCGCAGCGAGAGCGACGAGCCGAGCTCGCGCCGCAGCCAGGGGCCGCAGCTCTTGAGCCCGCGCTTAAGCTCCCGCTCGTCCACCTGGCCGAGGACGGAGAGCCATACCTTCGCATAGCGCAGGTCCCCCGTCGTCTCCACCCTCGTGACGCTTATCAGCCCCTGCTGCACGCGCGGGTCCTTCACCTGCCGCAGCAGCGAGCTGAGCGCGAGCTGGATATCGTCGTTTATGCGGCCCATTCGTGTGGAATTAGCCATATGATTACCTCTTAAAAGCGTATTAAAAGTGTTCAGCGTCTGAACTTTCCGCCCGTGTTGAGCCTTATAAGCAAAACTATGGCCCCTATAACGGTATAGGCGATGAATATCGCCGCGCAAATGCCGCCGAGAACCACGGTCGGCATGAGCAGGCCCGCGATCAGCGTGAACCGGCCCACGGACCTGCACAGCGCCGGGAGGTCGTGCTTCTCCTTCTCCCTGCGGCTCATGGTGTTGATGCCTGCTATGAAATCGCTGCCCCGGCCCATCATGAGCACGATGGATATCACGATGAGCGGCAAGTCGATCACTGCGACGATGATAATGCCTGCTAACTGCTCTTGTGTCACGGGCATCACCTCCAGGCGACCGAAAGCGGCTTTGTGACGGCGTCAGTTCTCGATCTGCTTCATGACGTAGGCTTCGATGATGTCGCCCTCGCGCTCGTCGTTGAACTTCTCGATCTGGATGCCGCACTCGTAGCCGGCGGCGACTTCCTTCACGTCGTCCTTGAAGCGGCGCAGGGAGGCCATCTCGCCCTCGAACACGACTATGCCGTCGCGCACGACGCGGACCTTGCAGCCGCGCTGGACCTTGCCGTCCTGCACATAGCAGCCGCAGACCGTGCCGACCTTCGAGACCTTGTAGAGCTGGCGTATCTCCACGTGGGCGATGACCTGCTCCTCGAACTTGGGTGCGAGCATGCCCTTCATGGCGGCCTCGATCTCATTTATGCAGTCGTAGATAACGCGGTACATGCGCATCTCGACGTTCGCCCTGGCAGCATTGTCGCGCGCGGCGTTGTCGGGACGGACGTTGAAGCCGACTATGATGGCGCCCGAAGTGGCGGCCAGCATGACGTCCGACTCCGAGATGGCGCCGACGCCGGAGTGGATTACGCGGACACGGACTTCCTCGTTCGAGAGCTTCTCCAGCGAGGTCTTGACCGCCTCGGCGCTGCCCTGGACGTCGGCCTTCACTATGATGTTGAAGTCCTTTATCTCGCCCTGCTGGATACGCGCGAAGAGGTCGTCGAGCGTGACCTTCTTCGCCACGCCGAGGGTCTTATCCTTCTCCTGCTGCTTGCGCTCCTCCACGAGCTCCCTTGCCATGCGCTCGTCTGCGACGGCGTTGAAGGTGTCGCCCGCGCCGGGGACCTCGCTCATGCCCGCTATCTCGACCGGGACGGAGGGGCCTGCTTCTGTTACCCGCTGGCCCTTGTCGTTTATCATGGTGCGCACGCGGCCGACTGCCGTGCCCGCGATGATGATGTCGCCCTGGTGCAGGGTGCCGTTCTGGACGAGGACGGTCATTATGGGGCCGCGGCCCTTGTCCAGCCGCGCCTCGATGACCGCACCCTTGGCCGCGCGGTTCGGGTTGGCCTTCAGCTCCTGGATCTCGGCCAGGATGACGAGGTTTTCAAGGAGATTGTCTATGCCCTCGCCGGTCTTGGCGGATATCGGGCAGACGATGGTGTCACCGCCCCATTCCTCGCTGACGAGGTCGTACTCCGTGAGCTGCTGCTTCACGCGCTCCGGGTTCGCGCCGGGCATATCCATCTTGTTCACGGCCACGACGATGGGGATATTGGCAGCCTTGGCGTGGTTTATGGA
>DVOV01000169.1 GCA_018713375.1 Candidatus Scatomorpha stercorigallinarum
GGGCAAAGCCCCTCGGCGCTCGCCGCAGCGAGCGAAATTCCCCCTTCACACAAAGCGCAGGAAGGGGGTCTGGGGGAAACCCTCGCCGGGGGTTTCCCCCAGGCGGCCAACGGCCGCGGGTACTTGCCTGCGGCCCGCTCTGCGCGTCGTCTCCGTTCCCAATATAATCAACTTCCTTAACACAATCAACCCCCATTTTTGCCCCGCGCCCCATACTATCCCAAACGTCCCGACAGGAGGTGCCCCCGCCGATGGCCGAGTTTTACTGCGCCCCGCTGGAAGGGGTCACCGGCTACGCCTTCCGCCGCGCGCACGCTCGCTATTTCGCGCCGGCGGACAAATACTTCGCGCCCTTTTTCGCCCCCACGCGGGAGCACGTGTTCCCCCCGCGCGTACTGCGCGAGCTCTCCCCGGCGAACAACGCCGGCGTGCGCGCCGTGCCGCAGCTCCTCTGCCGCAGCGCGGAGGACTTCGTCTGGGCCGCCAACGCCCTCGCGGGCATGGGCTACGGCGAGGTGAATCTGAATCTCGGCTGCCCCTCCGGCACCGTCACCGCCAAGGGCAAGGGCTCCGGCCTGCTCTCCCGGCCGCAGGAGCTGCGCCATTTCCTCGAGCAGGTGTTCTCCGCCGTGGATGTGCGCGTCTCCGTCAAAACGCGCCTCGGCTTTTCCCAGCCGGAGGAGTTCCCGCCGCTGCTGGAGATCTTCAACGATTTCCCCATCAGCGAGCTCACCGTACACGCCCGCGTGCGCGCGGACATGTACCGCCCGGGCGCGCGCAGCGAGTGGTTCGTTTACGCGCTGGAGCACAGCCGCGCGCCCATCTGCTGCAACGGCGACTTTTTCTCCGCACCGTCCGTGCGCGCGTTCCTCGCCGCGCGGCCGGACTGCCCCGCCGTGATGCTGGGCCGCGGCCTGGCCGCCGTGCCTGAGCTGACAAACAGCCTGCACTCCCTCCCGCCGCGCCCGGAGCGCGCGCGCCGCGCCGCCCTGCGCGGTTTCCACGCGGAGATCTACGAGACCTGCGCCGCCGATTTCGGCAGCGAGCGCAGCGCCATGCTGCGCATGAAGGAGCTCTGGAACTACCTGCGCTTCACCTTCACGGACTGCGAGCGCGAGATGAAGCGCGTACTGAAATCGAAGTCGCCCTCCGAGTTCCTCTCAGCGGCGGATACCGTGCTGCTCTCCTGCCCGCTGGCCCCGGAGCCGGCCTACCGCCCGAAGGAGGCCGCGGTATGAGGCTCTTCATCGCCATAAACTTCCCGCCGGAGCCCGTGGCCGCCTTCGTCCGCGCGCAGGACGCGCTGAGGCGCGCCTCCCCGAGCGCCTCCTTCTCCCGGCGGGAGAACCTGCACCTGACGCTCGCCTTCCTCGGCGAGCAGCCGTCCGCGCGCGTGCCGGACATCCGCGAGGCCATGGCCGCGGCGCGCTTCCGGCCCTTTTCCCTGAGTTTTGACCGCGCGGGCCGCTTCCGCCGCGAGGAGGGCGACGTCTGCTACCTCTCCTGCGCGGAGAGCCCGCCGCTGCTGGCCGTGCAGCGCCGCCTCGCGCGCGGGCTCACAGAGCGCGGCTTCGCGCTGGAGGACCGCCGTTTCGTCCCCCACCTGACGCTCGCCCGCCGCGTACAGCTGCCGCCGGGCTTTGAGCTGAGCTCCATCCTTGAGCGCCCAATTGACGCCCCGGCCCGCGCCCTCAGCCTGATGCTCTCCGAGCGCCGCGCCGGCCGGCTCGTCTACACGGAGCTCCACCACACCTGAAAGCGAGGTAACGAACATGACCTTCATCTGCTACCCCAAGTGCTCCACCTGCAAAAAGGCCCGCGAATCCCTGCTCGCGCAGGGCGTTGAGTTCACCGAGCGCGACATCAAGCTCGACAACCCCACTGAAGCCGAGCTGCGCGAGTGGCACGCGAAGAGCGGCCTCCCCCTGCGCCGCTTTTTCAACACCAGCGGCCAGCTCTACCGCTCGCTGGGGCTGGCAAAGCGCCTGCCGGAGATGAGCGAGGACGAGCAGTACGCCCTCCTCGCCTCCGACGGCATGCTCGTCAAACGCCCCATCCTCCTCACCGACGACGGCCGCGTCCTTGTCGGCCAAACTGCGTTTGGAAGCAGTGGGCTGTGCCCTGCTCTACGGTAAAGTTTGCAGGAACTTTTAAGTAAGAAATCCGCTCAGCTTCCGCTTCGCGGCTTTCGCTCTACGCAACGTTCGCTGCGCGAAGCATTATCTGAAGTTTTGATCAAACTTTTTCAAAAGTTTGTGGGGTCGAGGGGCCAGGCCCCTCGGCGCGGCCCGCAGGCCGCGAAATTCCCCTTCACACAAAGCGCAGGAAGGGGGCCCGGGGGAAACCCTCGCCGGGGGTTTCCCCCAGGCTGCGCCTGGAGGCAGTGGGCTGTGCCCTGCTCTACGGTGAGGTTTACAGAGCCTTGCAAGTATGAAAGCCGCTCAGCTCCCGCTTCGCGGCTTTCGCCCTACACGACCTGCGCTGCGCGCCTCACGGGCGGCAAAGTTCGCGCCCGCCCGCGCGCACCCAACAAAGGAGGACCGCCATGACGGAAAACGCCGCCCCGGACGAGCTGTGTTTCCTGCCCTATCCGGAGCTTTTGGACACTTACCGCGCCCTGCGCGCGGCGCTGCTCTCGCACTGGCCGGATACGGAGCTGCGCCCTCGCCGCACACAGACGGGTTTTGCAGAAAAATACCTCTACGCCGTGGCCTCCCCGGGCACGCGCCGCCTGCCGGGCGCGCCCAGGCGCTACGTGCTGCTCTCGCTCGTGCTGCCCGCGCCGGACCGCCGGATGCGCGTTGCCATGGCGGTGGAGGCCGCTCCCGGCCGCTGGACGCACCACCTCGCCGTCGCCGGCGCGCAGGACATCGACGATGAGCTCCTCACCCTGACGGCGCTCTCGCACGCCTTCGCGCTCTCCCGCGCGGGAGGGGACTGAGCAGGGCGAGGCCCTGCAAGACCCATGTGCCACCCTATTTCTTTGGTCTTGCCCAAAGACCAGGCTGCGATAAGGAGGCAGATGCGCTGCGCGCCTCACTAACGGAGGTCATCCGTTGGTGAGGCGCGCTTCTTTGCATCCAAGCGCAGCTTGGCCGACCGTGCACTGCTTCGCTTACGCTCGCGGCACTGCCGATCATCAACATGTTAGCGGCGCGAGCGAAGCGAAGCCAGGCTGCGATAAGGAGGCAATGGGCTGTGCCCGGTCTACCGAAAGGCTTCCAACAGTGGGGCGCGCAGCGCAATTGCCAGCGGCCGTTGGCCG
>DVOV01000170.1 GCA_018713375.1 Candidatus Scatomorpha stercorigallinarum
GCCGTACTTCGAGCGCCTTGCCGGCGCGAGCGAGGTCGTTGTCGAAGACCCCGGCTTCGCCGAGTCCGCCGGCATGGTCACCGTCACCACCCCCGCCGCCCGCATCCTGATGCCGATGGCGGAGCTCGTCGATATCGCCGCCGAGTGCGAGCGCCTGAACAAAGAGCTGGAAAAGGCGCACAAGATGCTGGAGGCCCAGGAGCGCAAGCTCGCCAACGAGAACTTCGTCTCCCGCGCGCCGGAGGCCGTCGTCAACGCCGAGCGCGCGCGCGCCGAAAAGGCCAAAGCCCTCATCGCCAACATCGAGGAGAGCCTCAAGGCCCTCGGCTGACCAGGCTGCGCCTGGAGGCGGTTGCGCTGCGCGCCGCACCCCTCTAAGTCGGTAATATAATCGACTTACTTAACCAAATCAACCCGTGATTTTCCTGAGGGGTTTCTTTGGTCTTGCCCAAAGAAACCCCTCAGACTCCAAAGAAAAACGCTCCGGCGGTAGTCGGAGCGTTTTTTGTGTGCTTTTATGGCTTTTCAGTTGTCAAAAGTGGTCATCCCGTCGGTGAATGAGTTCATTGCACCGCCGACCGTGCGTTGCTTCGCTTCGCTCGCGGCACTGCCGATCATCATTTCGTTAGCGGCGCGAGCGTAAGCGAAGCTGACCGCGGTCGGCGGTGTGCAAATCTATACGACACCGGGATGACCACCCGAAAGTCAGTCACCACCCGAACTAACAAGCAGATTTTACGTATCGGCGCGCACCAAAGCGCTTTTCTTGGGTGTCTGAGGGAATTCTTTTTGCAAGCAAAAAAGAATCCCCTCAGGAAAGCCATGCAGGGACTTAAAGTCCCTGCTCAGCTCACTCCTGCGGGTGGCTCTCCTGCCAGAGCTCACCGGCCTTGACGGCCCACTTTTCGGCCTTCTCGCGGCACTTGTCCGTGAGGACGTCCACGTCCTCGGGGGCCTCGACGTCCGTGCTCCTGGCGCCGGACTCGTGTACCATGCGCTTGAGCGCGTCCGGGTTGTCCAGCAGCGGGCAGGGCCGCAGGTGGTTGCAGTTGAAGGGCTGATTTTTGTGGTAGGCCATGAACAGCGGGGACTTGTAGGCCTCGAGCAGCGTCTTTTCGCGGATGTTGCTGTCGGCGTAGTGGATAAAGGCGCAGGGCTCGATGTCGCCCGCGGCGTTGATGTGCAGATAGCTGCGCGCGCCGGCGATGCAGCCGCCCACGAACTCGCCGTCGTTCCAGAAGTCCATGGTGAAGATGGGCTTCGTGTGGCGGAACTCGCGTATCCGGCGGTACATGAACGCGCGCTGGTCGGCCGACACCATCAGTTCCGGCACCGCCTCCCTGCCCACGGGCATGTAGGTGAAGAACCAGGCGAACTTCGCCCCCCAGTCCACCATCTGGTCAAAATACTCCTCGCTGCCGATGACGTCTACATTCCTGCTCGTGTAGCAGCAGCTGATGCCGAAGGGCAGTTTGTGCCGCTTGAGTATCTCCATCGCGCGCACGACGGCGGCGTAGGTGCCGTGACCGCGTCGGTCGTCCGTCGCTTCCTCGAAGCCCTCAACGCTTATCGCGGGGACAAAATTCTTGACGCGCAGCATCTCGCCGGCGAACTCCTCGTCTATCAGCGTGCCGTTGGTGAAGGCGGAGAACACGCAGTCGTTGTGCGCCCCGCAGAGCCGGATGATGTCCTTTTTGCGCACCATGGGCTCGCCGCCGGTGAATAGGAACATATAGGTGCCCATTGCGTTTGCCTGATTAACTATGTCGTCCATTTCCTCATACGTGAGGTTGAGCCTGTTGCCGTATTCGGCGGCCCAGCAGCCGGTGCAGTGCAGGTTGCAGGCGCTTGTGGGGTCCATCAGTATCGCCCAGGGCACGGAACAGCCGTGCTCGTCTTTCACCTTCTGCTGGCGCGGCATGCCGATGAGCGCGCTGTTTATGATGAAGTTCTCGAAAATCTTCATCCGCACGCCCTCGTCGATGTCCGTCCACAGCGACTTTATGTAGCGGCTCCAGTTGGGGTCGTCCAGCACGGCCTCCACGCCGCCGATCTGGCTGCTGAGGACGCCGTCCTTATCGAACTTTTTCGCCCAGTCGATGAGCTGGGGAATGCTCTCCTCCGGCGGCTCGCGGAGCATTTTCAGCGCGTGTTTGACGGCCAGCGCCCGCGCGCCCTCGGCCAGTGTTTTTGCTGCCATTGATATCTTCCTTTCACGCGGCAGTCGCCGCATATTTTATCCTGTATAAGGAAGTATACAACGGCGCGCGGCGGAAAATACACATACAAAACGGGGCGCATGTCGGTTTTTCGACATACGCCCCGAATTGTCGCTTCAGCCCGGCACAGTCTCGTAGGACCTGCGCAGGGAGAGGTTGCCGCTGGTGGTGGAAACGTCTATCACCTTGTCCCCGCCCCCGCCGGATGCGCTGTCAGCGCGGTAGAACTGGGAGTCAAGCGCGCCGGACACAGTGGTAAAGTCGAGCGTCCAGTCCTCATCCGGCAGGGAGAAGAGCACGCTGCCGGAGACAGTGTCCGCCGCAAGCCGCTCCGGCGTGACGGCAAAGTGCTCGGTGACATCGCCGGAAACGGTGGAAACGCTCATTTCCGACGCGGTGCCGGTGTAATAAACGTCGCCCGAGATCGTGGCAAGACGCACCGTATCCGCCATGACGCTGCGGATGTCCAGCGCCGCGCTGACGGCAAAGACGTTCAGGCCGTCCAGCCCGCGGGCCAGCTTCTCCGGCAGCAGCAGCGTGAGCTTTTTGTCCGGCAGGTCGTTCGCTCCGCTGCGGCAGTACTGGATGTACAGCGTCCCGTCCTCGACGCCGTAGCGCAGCGCTTCATAGTCGGGGATGCTGTCGAGCCCCTTCTCTCGGAAGCTTATCTCCTCGCCGTCATATGGCGTTATGTCAACTCCGCCCGCTATCCAGGCGATGTCGATGGAGCTGACGCCCTCCGCGCTGACGGCATACTCGCCGCTTTCGGAGAACTCGTTTGTCCAGTCGTGGCCGGCAAAGGCGCCGTCCGCGCCGTCCAGAAGGCCCTCTATGACCTCGTTGGCGATGTCGGCCGCACCCTCCGTCAGGCCGCCTGCGATGTCCGCGGCGCTGTCCAGCGCGCCGTCCACGATGCCGGCCGCGCCCTCCATCATGTCGTCAAAGCCCGACCAGAACTGCTCCCAGCCCTCCGTGGGCGCTGGGCTGGGCTCGTGGGAGTCCGGCGCTTCCGCAGCGCCGCGCCGCGTCAGGGCGAATATGCCCGCCGCCACGATCAGCACGGCCGCCGCGCAGACGGCGGCGATCAGAGCCCCGCGCTTTTTGCCCGGTGCGGCCGGCTTTGCGCCGCCCTCCGGCGCGCGCTGGCGCAGGATGTCCGCCGCGATGGCATAGACGTCGTCCAGGCGGTCCACGGCCTCCTGTTCGCTGAGAGCGTCCTCCTCCATCATGTCGTCTATCAGCTCGGAATAATAATCAAGGTGCTCGCGCCGCTCCGTCTCCGGCAGCCGGGACAACTCGCCCGCAAGCGCCCTGAGGAATTCAGCTTTCGTCATATTTCTGCCTCCTGACATAGTCGTATATGGCCTCGACTTCAGCCTGGCTCTCCAGGAAATCGTCTATCCTCAGTCGGCCCAGCGGCGTCAGGCTGTAGAGCTTGCGCAGCCGCCCGCTGTGCTCCACGCTGCGGTGTACCAGGCAGCCGGCTTCCTCCAGCCGCCGCAGGATGGGATAGAGCGTGGACTCGGAGATGCTCACCGAGGGCGTGAGGTCCTTGACGATCTGGTAGCCGTGCGATTCGCCGCGGCAGAGCGCCGCCAGCACGCAGGCTTCGAGCAGCCCGCGCCTGAGCTGAGGGTCTTTCAAGGTTTATACCCCCTTTCGCAGAATACTATATCACGCATAGTATACGCCGTCAAGCACAAACTTTGCCCGCCGGGCAAAAAGGTGTTGTCACTGAGGGCATACGATGATATTATTATGGCGCAAGGAACGAGCAGCGCTCCAAGGAGGTAATATATATGCACTGCACGAAAAAGATAACGTCCGACATGACCTGGGTGGGCGCGGACGACCGCCGTCTGGCCTTTTTCGAGGGCGTCTACGGCGTGCCCAACGGCGTCTCCTACAACTCCTACCTCATCAACGACGAAAAGACCATCCTCTTCGACACGGTGGACAAGGCCGTGGCGCACGCTTTCTTCGACAACGTGGCCTATGCCCTGGGCGGGCGGAAGCTGGACTACCTGGTCGTCTCCCACATGGAGCCCGACCACGCCGCCACCATCGAGGACATTGCCCTGCGCTATCCGGAGGCGACGATCGTCTGCAACGCGAAGATCAAGGCCATGCTCTCGCGCTTCTTCCCCACGGACCTCTCCGGGCGCATACAGCTCGTCAAGGAGGGGGATACGCTCAGCACCGGCAGGCATGTCTTCACCTTTGTCATGGCCCCGATGGTGCACTGGCCGGAGGTCATGATGACCTATGACACGACGGACAAGATACTCTTCTCGGCGGACGCCTTCGGCAGCTTCGGCGCGCTGAACGGCCGCATCTTCGCCGACGAGGTGGACTTCATGCACGACTGGATCGACGAGGCGCGGCGCTACTATACGAACATCGTCGGCAAATACGGCCCGCAGGTGCAGGCCGTGCTGCGCAAGGCCGCCGGCCTAGAGATAAACTACGTCTGCCCGCTGCACAGCTTCGTCTGGCGCCGTGACTTCGGCGCATTCCTTGATAAGTACCTCAAGTGGAGCAGCTACGAGCCCGAGGAGCGCGGCGTGATGATAGCCTACGCCAGCGTCTACGGCCACACAGAGAACGCGGCCAACATCCTCGCCGCCAGGCTCTGCGACCGCGGCGTCAAGGTGCAGATGTACGACACCTCCGTCACCGCGTCGAGCTTCATTTTGTCGGACGCCTTCAAGTACAGCCACCTGGTGTTTGCCGCCACCACCTATAACGCCGGCATGTTCTCCACCATGGAGCACCTGCTGCACGAGATCACCGAGCACAACCTGCAGAACCGCAAAATAGCCCTCATCGAGAACGGCACCTGGGCCCCCATGAGCGGCAAGCTGATGCGCGAGTTGCTCTCCACGCTCAAGGGCACGGAGTTCATCGGCGACACGCTGACCGTCAACTCCGCCCTCGCCGAAGGCCAGCTCCCCAACCTCGACGCCCTGGCAGATACGATAGCCGAGAGCGTCAAAGCCGAGCTTTGAAACAAAGGCCCCCGCAAGGGGGCCAGTGCCACCCCATTTCTTTGGTCTTGCCCAAAGAAACGGGAGTGGCGCCCCAAAGAAAAACGCTCCGGCGGTAGTCGGAGCGTTTTTTGCGTGTTTTTACAGGTTTTCAGGCGTCAAACGTGGTCATCCCGTCGATGAATGAGTTCGTTGCATCGCCGACCGTGCGTTGCTTCGCTTCGCTCGCGGCACTGCCGCGCAGAAGCCCAGGGGGCAAGGGGGCGGAGCCCCCAATAACGCCGCGACAAGCATAATGCCTCCAACCACGCAAAATACGCCCGTGGGCGGGCTCC
>DVOV01000015.1 GCA_018713375.1 Candidatus Scatomorpha stercorigallinarum
AGCGCGGGCGGCGTATTTAAGTCCCATTTTGCTTAAGCAAAATGGGACACATTAAAAAAGCCTGTGCGGTCAATGGCACCCAACGCTGCAAGCATAGGAATGGCCGCCCGCATAGGGCGGACAAAATCGCCCCGGGGCTTTGCCTCGGGGCGATACCATATCTTGCGCCTCTGAGGCGCAACCGCGCCGCTGTGCGGCGCGAGGGGGAGCCTACGAGGGGGACAACGTCCCCCTCGTAATAGAAGGGAGCTTACGAGGGGGACGAAGTCCCCTTCGTAATTTTCTCGCCGCAGGGATAATGCCCGCTATCCCGCTGCCCCTGCATCACGGCGTTGTAGAAGCGCCAGCCGCCGGCGAGGTTGTAGACCTCGGCGAAGCCGTGGCCGGAGAGGATGCGGCAGGCGATGTAGCTGCGCATGCCGGAGAAGCAGTTCACATAGACGGGCTTGGAGCTGTCCAGCTCGCCCAGGCGGCCGCGCAGCTCGTCCAGGGGGATGTTCACCGTGCCCTCGATGTGCCCGCAGGCGTACTCCTTTTCGCTGCGCACGTCCAGCAGCGTCACTCTGCCGTCCCGCGGCAGGCCCGCCACGTCGTCCCAGAAAAACTGCTTCACTATGCCCGCGCGGACGTTTTCTATCATGAAGCCGGTCATGTTCACCGGGTCCTTGGCCGAGGAGTAGGGGGGTGCGTAGGCCAGCTCCAGTTCCGCCAGGTCGGCGGCGGTGAGGCCGGAGCGGATGACCGTGGCCAGCACGTCGATGCGTTTGTCCACGCCCGCGCCGCCGGTGATCTGCGCGCCCAGGATGCGGCCGGTGTCCGGGTCGAAGAGGGTCTTTACCGTCATGCTCTCCGCGCCGGGGTAGTAGCCGGCGTGGTGGCCCCAGTAGCCGTAGACGCGGCTGTAGTTTATCCCGGCGGCCTTCGCGGCCTTCTCGTTGAGGCCGGTGACGGCGGCGGTCATGTCAAAGAGCTTGATGACCGTGGAGCCCTGCGTGCCTTTGTACTCGGAGGCGATGCCGCAGATGTTGTCCGCGGCGATGCGGCCCTGCTTGTTGGCGGGGCCGGCCAGCGGCGTGAGGCCCACGGCGCCGGTGACGAGGTTCTTCACCGCCACGGCGTCGCCCACGGCGTAGATGGCGCTGTCGGAGGTGCGCATGTGCGCGTCCACCATGATGGAGCCCTTGGGCCCCAGCTCGAGCCCGGCGGCTTTCGCCAGGGCGGTGTCCGGCTCCACGCCCACGGCCACCACGGCGAAGGCGCAGTCGATGGGTTCCATGCCCTTCACGTGTACGCGCAGGCCGCCGGCCGTCTCCTCATAGCTCTCCACCGCGGCCTTGAAGCGCAGGTCGAGACCCTTCGCGCGCAGGTGTGCGTGTATCTCGGCGGCCATGTCCGCGTCCAGCGGCGGCAGCACCTGCTCGCTGCGCTGCAGGAGCGTCACCTCCATGCCGGCGTGCAGCAGGTTCTCCGCGGCCTCCAGGCCGATGAAGCCGCCGCCCACGACCACGGCCCGGCCGCCGGCCACCGCGCGCTCGCGCATGGCCAGGGCGTCCTCCACCGTGCGCAGGCGCAGGCAGAGCGCGCTCTCCACGCCCGGCGTGGCGGGCACGAAGGCCTTCGCGCCCGGGGAGAGGATGAGCGTGTCGTAGCTCTCGTCATACTCCGCGCCGTCCGAGAGCGAGCGCACGTGCACGGTCCTGGCCGCGCGGTCGATGCTCACGGCCTCCGTGAGGACGCGCACGTCCACGTTGAAGCGCCGTTTGAAGCTCTCCGGCGACTGCAGCGTGAGCTCCTCGCGGTCGGCTATCACGCCGCCGACGTAGTAGGGCAGGCCGCAGTTGGCGTAGGAGACATAGCCGGTGCGCTCGAGCACGACGATCTGCGCGCTCTCGTCCAGCCGCCTGAGGCGCGCCGCCGCGGACGCGCCGCCGGCCACGCCGCCGATTATAACTACCTTTTTGGACATGGGGGTACCTCCTTGATATGAATAAACGTGTATCTATGCAAATGTGCCGAGCACCTCGAAAAGCTGCCGTTTGCGGTCGCGGAACAGGCCGGGATTGTTGTACTCCGAAAGGCCGACATGCGCCTCCAGCGCCAGGTAGAAGGCGAGGTAGAGCCTCATGCGCCGCTCACGATGCCCGTCCCTGACAGGCTCGAAGCCGTAGCCCTCGCGCAGTGGCGGCACCTGCCCCCAGGGGCTGGCGAATTCAAAGTCCGGGTCGCCGAAGATGGCGCGGTCGCCGTCGATGACGGCCAGGATGGCGTGCGTCTCGCCGTCGAGCAGCACGTTGCCCTCCCACATGTCCGTGTGCAGCAGCCGCGGCTCGCTTATCTCGTCGAACAGCGCGGCGTTTTGCGCGTATATGCCGCGCACGCGCGCCCCCTCCGCCGCCGTGAGGCCGCCGGCGCTCTCCAGCCGGGCGGTGAAGTCGGCGATTTCGAAGCTCAGCGCCTCGCTCCAGCGCGGGAAGCTGAGGCCCTCCAGCTGGCGGGAGACGAAGCCGAAGCCCTCGCCGCGCACGGAGTGCAGCCGCCGCAGCCAGCGCCCCAGCTCGTGGTAGAGCCGCTCTTTTTCCCCGCGGCCCAGCCCGGCGTCGCACATGGGCACGGAGGGGATGTAGTCCACGATCATATAGTCGCGGTCCACAAGGGCGCGCGAGCAGTCCACGGCCAGCACCCGCGAGCAGGGCAGGTCCAGCGAGCGGCAGACGGCGCAGACGCGCTCCTCGGCGCGCATCAGCCCGCGCTCGAAGCCGAGCAGGCGCTGCCGCTCCACCGGCCCCAGGCGCAGCACCGCCCGCTGCGGGGGCGCGCCGTATTCGACAAGGTAGGTGGTGTTGAACATCCCGCCGTCCAGCAGGCGCGCGGAGACGCCGCCCTCCACGCCCAGCGAGCGGGAGAATATGCGCGCGATGACATCATGTGGCTCCTCGCGGAAGAGGAACGAGCCGCGGTTCATGCCTGCCGCCCCTTTTACTTCACGATGTGTACGTCCAGCCGGTCGTAGGCCATGCTCAGCCCCGCGCGGGCGAGATATCCGCGCGCAGACTCGTTGACGGCGTAGTACACGGGCCAGTAGTCGCTGTTGTTCACCCAGAAGCGCAGCAGGTAGCGCACGCTGCTCGCGCGGTATTCGCTGAGCACCACCGCCGGCTCATGGCCCTCGCCGGAGAGGGCGCGGCCGTCGGCGGCCAGGGCGGCGAGCAGCGCCGCGCGCACGTCCTCCGCCGGGCAGTCGTAGCCCATGTCGAAGCCAAGCTCCACGCGCCGCTCCGGCTCGCGCGTGTAGTCCGTCACGCGGGAGGCGCAGACCTCCGAGTTGGGGATGCTGATCTCCTTGCCGTCCGCGGCCAGCAACGTGGTGTAAAAAAGGCCGATGGCGGTGATGGTGCCGGCCGTGGCGCCGATCTCCACATAGTCGCCGGAGGAGAAGGGCCGCGTGAAGAGGATGGTGAAGCCGGAAAAGACGTTCTTCAGCGTGTCCTGCAGCGAGAGCGAGAGCGCAAGGCCGGCCACGGAGACCAGCGCCACCAGCGAGGCCGAGGGTATGCCCAGCTTGTCCGCCACGATGGCGGCGGTGAGCAGCCACAGTGCGGCCTTTACGCAGGAGAGCACGAAGCTGCGCAGCGCGCCCTCCAGGCGGCTTTTGGAGAGGGCCCTGGAGGCCAGGCGCGTGAGCAGCCGCATGGCCGCGAAGCAGATGAGGAACACGACGAGCGCGCCGAGCAGCGTCATCAGCGAGACGCCGGCCACGGAGAAGGTGAGCAGCCCGTCGAAAAGCCCGGCTGTGCCGGTGAGGACGGTGTCGGAAACGGCCATATCTCTATCCCCTTTACTTGGCGTTTATATCTATGAACTCCGGCCGCAGCTTGGAGTACATGATCTTCTGGCTGCTGTAGAGCCCCGTATAGCCCGAGAGCATGTAGGAGACGCAGCAGGCGAGGGCGAAGTACAGTATCTCCCCGCTGCCGAAGAGCTCCACGGAGAGGAACATCGAGGCGACGGGGCAGTTCACCGCGCCGCAGAACACGGCCACCAGGCCGATGCCGGCGGCGAAGCCCGGGTCCAGCCCCAGCAGCGCGCCCGCCGCGCAGCCGAAGGTGGAGCCGATGAAGAAGGCGGGCACCACCTCGCCGCCGCGGAAGCCGCAGGCGAGCGTCACCGCCGTGAACAGCAGCTTGAGCAGGAAGGCCTCCGGCCGGGCCTCGCCGCGCTCAAGGGCGGCGGCGATGACCTCCACGCCCGCGCCGTTATAGTCGCGCGTGCCCAGCAGCAGCGTGAGGGCGATGATGAGCGCGCCGCCCACCGCCGCGCGCAGGCAGGGGTTGGGCAGCAGCTTCGCGGCCAGGTGCGCGCTCTTGTGCATGGTGACGCAGAAAAGTATGCTCACCAGCGCGCAGAGCATGGCCAGCACGGCCACGCGCCAGAGCCCGTCCGCCGTCAGGGCCACGAAGGGGATGTCAAAGCGCGTGGGGGCGATGCCGAAAAGGCCCGTGACGCCGTAGGCCGCAAGGGCGGCGGCCAGGCAGGGCACCAGCCCGGAATAGTAGAGCTGGCCCACGCTCACCACCTCCAGCGCGAACACGGCGGCGGTCAGCGGCGTGCCGAACAGGGCGGAGAACAGAGCGCTCATGCCGCAGAGCGTGGCCATGCGCTGCTCCTTGCCGTCCAGGCGGAACAGCCGCCCGGCGGCGAAGCCCAGGCCGCCGCCTATCTGCAGCGCGGCCCCCTCGCGCCCGGCGCTGCCGCCGCAGAGGTGCGTGACGGCGGTGGAGACGAATATCACCGGCACCAGCACCAGCGGCACGCCCTCGCCCGAGCGGATGGAGCCGATGATCTCGCTGGTGCCCTCGTGCTCCATGCGCGTGGCGCGGTAGAGCCAGGCGATGGCCACGCCCGCCAGCGGCAGCAGATAGAGCAGCCAGGGTATCTCCCCGCGCAGTTCCGTGGCCTTCGCCACGCTCAGATAGAACGCCGAGCCCACCAGCCCGCCGATGAGCCCCGTCACCGCCGCCACTGCCAGCCATTTTACGAACGCACGCGCGAAAGCCGCACTCCGCTCAAGCACAAAAATGCCCCCCATGCCGTCTGCCATGTACATTAGAACAGGAAAATTATATAGGCCCCACCCGCAAAAGTCAACCAGGCTGCGCCTGGAGGGCGGCCAACGGCCCAGGCTGCGCCTGGAGGCATTTGCCTGCGGCCCGCCCGCAGGGAGGGTGGTGCAGGGGCGAGGGCCCCTGCGACCCACGTGCCACCCCATTTCTTTGGTCTTGCCCAAAGAAACGGGAGTGGCGCCCCAAAGAAAAACGCCCAGGCTGCGCCTGGAGGCAGATGCGCTGCGCGCCTCACTAACGGAGGTCATCCGTTGGTGA
>DVOV01000171.1 GCA_018713375.1 Candidatus Scatomorpha stercorigallinarum
ACGCTCTCCACCGTGTCGGCCACGTGTTCGCAGGCGTCCACGCAGTTTTCCAGGTAGATGTAGATCTCGCGCCAGCTGATGACGGTCAGCGGGTCGGAGCAGGTGGTGTGCAGCTCGCGCAGGCTGTTGTAGAAGAGGGCGTCCGCTTCCTCCTCCAGGGTGTTGATGTTCACCACGTGCTCGTGCAGCTTTTTCACGTTCTTGAAGGAGGAGAAGCAGCCGAGCATCTCCTTCACCTCGCCGCAGCAGCGGATGAGCACGTCGATGAGCTTCAGCGCGTCCGGGCGGATGGTCTGCACATTGTTGCAGTAGATGCGCAGCAGGACGTCCTCGATCTTGTCCGTCAGGTCGTCGATGTTCTGGCTGAGGAGGATGATGTCCTCGCGCTCGATGGGCGTGATGAAGGCGCGGGCGAGGACGTTGAGCATCTCGTGCTTCTTCTCGTCTGCCTCGTGCTCCAGGGCGTGCATCTCGTCCAGCTTTTCGTGGATGTGCGCGGGGTCGAACTCCGTCAGCCAGCCGCGCAGCAGATGCGCGGCCTTGCCGGCGCACTCCGCGCAATCACAGAAATTGTCAAAATAATAGGCGTCCTGTTTCTTAGACATGTCTTTATCCCCTTTAAATATTACCGCTCTTATGTCCTATCAGAATATGGCCATGAACAGCTTGGCCATGACGAAGCTGATGAGCCCGCAGCCCGGGAAGGTGAACACCCAGGTGAGCACCATGTCCTTCACCACACCGAAGTTGATGGCGGAGAGGCGCTTAACCGCGCCCACGCCCATGATGGCGCTGGTCTTGGTGTGCGTGGTGGAGACGGGGATGCCGAAGAGGCTCGATATCAGCAGGCAGACGGCGGCGGAGACGTCCGCCGCGAAGCCCTGGTACTTCTCCAGCTTCACCATGTCCATGCCCACGGACTTGATTATCTTCTCGCCGCCCACGCTGGTGCCGAGGGCCATCACTATGCTGCACAGCAGCATCAGCCAGACGGGGATCTCCATGCCGTGGACGCTGCTTTCCCCGTTGCAGAAGGCAAGGCCGAGGAAGAGCACGCCGATGAACTTCTGCCCGTCCTGCGCGCCGTGCATGAAGCTCATGGCCGCCGCGCCGAAGATCTGGCCGTACTTGAACACGCCGTTGGTGCGCCGGCGGTCCATCTTCGCGCAGATGATGGTCAGCAGCCGGCAGACGCCCCAGCCGATGGCAAAGCCCAGCAGCAAACTGGCCACCAGGCCGTAGAGCACCTTTACCCACTCGCCCATGTTCACGCCCTCCGCGCCGTTGTGGATGGCGATGGCCGCGCCGGTGAGGCCGGCGATCAGGCTGTGGCTCTCGCTCGTGGGTATGCCGAGGAAGGACGCGCCCGTTGAGTAGACGACAATGGAAAAGAGCGCGGCACAGAGGGCGATGAGCGCCTCGTGCGTGTTGCCGCCGAAGTCCACCATGTTGCTGATGGTGGAGGCGACGGAGCTGTTGATGTGCGTCATGATGAGCACGCCGAGGAAGTTGAACACGGCGCTCATCATGATGGCCGAGCGCACGTTCATGCAGCGCGTGCCGATGCAGGTGGCAATGGCGTTGGGCGCGTCCGTCCAGCCGTTGACGAAGATGACGCCCAGCGTGAGCAGCACGGTGATGAGCATGATGGGGCTCGAAAACATCATGCTGATAAAATTCGACAGTGAAACGTCCATTAAATGCCTCTTTCTCTCTCGTTATGCGCGTAAAAATACGGCGACGCCTCCCGGACAAGAGGCACCGCCGGCCAACGCGCCTGGCGCGTGCGCCATTCAGGCCGCTGTGAATAAATAGGGGGCGCGCCCCTATGACAGACTCCACCGCTTATCCCAGCCTTAATACAATATCATTCCCCGCTGCCCGCGTCAATCGGGAATTACGCAGAATTTACACCGGAATTACAGAAGATTTTACATTTTACACGTTCTTTACCGAAGCGGCGCGCGGCGGGGCCTGCCCGCGCGCCCGCTCAGGGCTGCCTGGCGGGCAGTATCCTGGCGGCGATGCCGCAGGCGGGGGAGATGTCTATGAGCGCGAAGGTCGAGGGCTCGCGCGCGCCGCACATGCCGGGGTTGACGACGGTCATGCCGGCGGGGTAGTCGATGCGGGCGATGTGCGTGTGGCCATAGAGCACCAGCTGCGCGCCGGCGAAGTGCGCGGAGTTCAGCAGCGCGTCGAGCGAGGTCTTGACGCCGTAGCGGTGTCCGTGGGCGGCGAACACCTTCACGCCGCCGGCGAAGAAGATGTCGCTCTCCGGCGCAAGGGCGGCGAAGTCGCAGTTGCCGCGCACACAGCGCAGCGGGATATCGGGGAGGGCGCGCTCCAGCGCGGATGTGTCCCGCGTGCAGTCGCCAAGGTGGATGAGCATGTCCGGCTGCGCGCGGCGCGCGGCGGAGACCATATAGTCTGAAAAGCCGTGCGTGTCGGAAAATACGGCGAGCCTCATTTTTGTACACCTCCGGGGGATGGCTGAATATAATGACGCAGGGGGTGAGCGCATGGACCTGGAGAGCCTGGGCCGGCAGCTGCAAAGCAGCGGGATGCTGGATAAGCTGCGCGGCGCGGCGGAGTCCGAGGACTGCCGCCGCCTGGGCGAGCAGCTGGGCGGCGAAAAGCTGGCCGCGGCGGCGCGCTCCGGCGATACGCGGCAGCTGCAGCAGCTTCTGCGCGAGATACTGAGCACGGAGGAAGGCCGCCGGCTGGCGGGAGCGGTAAAAGACGCTATGAAGTGAGGGGCGAGGGCTTATGGACGATCTCGGCGAGCGCCTGAACGAGATATTGTCGGACCCGCAGCTGATGGAGCGCATCTCCGGCCTCGCCGGGTCGCTCTTCGGCGGCGAGGGCCGGCCGGAGCCGCAAGAGGAAAAACACGCCGCGCCGCCGGACGACCTGGGCTTCGACCCGGCGCTGCTCGCGCGCGTAGCCGGGATCATGCGTTCGCAGGGCGAAAAGCGCGAGGAGCGCGCCCTGCTGGACGCCATGAGGCCCTACCTTTCGCCCCGGCGGCGGGAGAAGATGGACCGCGCGGTGCGCCTGGCGCGCATCGCCTCCATCGCCTCCGTGGCCCTGGGCGCGCTGGGGAAGGAGGGGCGGGATGAACAGGTATGAGGGCAACACGGGCCGCTTTATCCGCATGCCGGAGCCGGAGCCGGATCTGCGCCCGCGGCGTAGCCCGCCGCCTCCGCCGCGCCCGGCACAGCCGCCCGGGCCTCAGCCACCGCCTCCGCGCCCGGCGCCTCCTACGCCGCGCCCGGCACGGCCGCCGCATCCGCCGCAACCGCCGCCGGACAGGCGGCCGCCCGCCGGCGGGCTGGGCGGGATACTGGACGGCATCCTCGGACGGCTGGACATAGCCAACTGGGAGACGGAGGACCTGCTGCTGATGCTGGTGCTCTATCTCATGTACCGCGAGAGCGGCGACAGCGAGCTGCTCATCATCCTTGCCGCCATGCTCTTCCTCTAGGCGGCCAACGGCCGCAGGTACTGGGCTGTGCCCTGCTCTACGGCAGGTTTGCGGAAACTTATAGGTGGGAAAGCCGCGCAGCGAGAGCTGCGCGGCTTTCGCTCTACGCAACGTTCGCGGTGCGCCGCCCTATCAGAAGTTTTCGGCCGCCTTTTACAAAAGGCGGTGGGGTCGAGGGGCAAAGCCCCTCGCGCGGCCCGCTGGCCGCGAAACTCCCCTTCACACAAAATGCGCAGGAAGGGGGCCTGGGGGAAACCCTCGCCGGGGGTTTCCCCCCAAACTGCGTTTGGATGCAGAGGGCTGTGCCCCGGTCTACGGTGGGGTCTGCGGAAGCTTGGGGGTGGGAAAGCCGCTCAGCCGGCGCTTCGCGGCTTTCGTCCTACGCTGCGTGCGCGGTGCGCCTCACTGATGGAAGCGTTCAGCAGATAGGCGCGCAGCGTACGTCGCGTAGAGCAAAACCCGCGGGGCGCTGCCACGCGGGTTTTCTGTTATAGGTTCCCGCAAACCTCACCGTAGCCCAGGGCACAGCCCTCTGCCTCCGGACGCAGTCCGGGCGTTCAGCCCAGCGACGGCGGGATGAACATGCCCTCGTCGGGGGTGGCGAGCGAGGCCGCGCCGGCGGACATGCTGTATATGAGGCCCGTGGCGTCATAGGTCTCCGCGGCCACCAGCAGGCCCGTGGCGGTAGATATGTAGACGCAGTTTTTATAGTCCAGCTCGCCGCTGTCGTACTCCACGTATATGCAGCTCTCGCCGTTGTAGAGCTCATAGGCGGCGGTAAAGATGTCCGTAGTGGGCAGCTCGAGCAGGTCCTCGTAGCTCAGGCAGCGCAGCCACTGGTCGGCCTCCAGGCTGTCCGTCACGGGGCCGGAATAGACCTGGGCGGGGATGGAGTCGTACCAGATGTAGAGCGTGCTGCCGTCCACGAGGATGTTCTCGCTGTCGGCGTCCAGCTGGATGCGGATGCGCGTGCGCTCGCCGTCAACCCAGGAGTAGAGCTCCGTGCTGCTCTCGCCGCCGGGCCAGTAGTACTTGACGGTGACGGTGCGCGAGTAGCTCTGCGCGCGGGAGAGGGTGGAGATGGCCGCCTGCACGGTGTCCGGCGTGATGTCGGCGAAGTTGTCGCCCTGCGGGCTCTCGGCGGGGGAGCTCTCCACGGGCTCCGCCGTGGGCAGGGAGACGGCGATGTCCTGCCCCGAGCTCTCCCGGCGGAAGAGCACGAAGCAGACGATGATGACGGCCGCGGCGGCGACAAGGGCGGCCAGCAGGTGTTTCTTTTTCATGGGCGGAACGCCTCCGGCGCTTCGCTGCGCAGGCCGAAGCTGTACTCTATGGCGTCGGCTATGCGGCGGCAGGCATGCCCGTCGCCATAGGGGTTGACGGCGTGGGCCATCCTGGCGTAGGCGGCGCCGTCCGCCAGCAGCGTCTCCGCCAGGCGGACGATGTCCGCCGTCTCCGTGCCCGCCAGGGCCACGGTGCCGGCCTCCACGGCCTCGGGCCGCTCCGTTTCGCGCCTCAGCACGAGCACGGGCTTGCCAAGGGCCGGGGCCTCCTCCTGGATGCCGCCGGAGTCCGTCATCACCAGGTAGCTGCGCGCCATCAGCCGGTGCATGTCCACGGCGTCCAGCGGCTCGATGAGGGCGATGTTGGCCACGCCGCCCAGCAGACGGGCGGCGCACTCGCGCACGGCCGGGCTCAGGTGGACGGGGTAGACTATGAGCACCTCCGGGTGCCGCTCGGCGATCTCGCGCACGGCGGCGAAGATGTTTTCCATCGGCCGGCCGTAATTTTCCCGCCGGTGGCAGGTGAGGGCGATCACGCGCCGGCCGGAGAAGTCGAGCGCGCGCAGCTGCGGCGAGCTGAAGCCCTCGCCGCGGGCGGTGTAGGCCAGCGCGTCGATGACCGTGTTGCCGGTGACGAAAACGCCGCCCTCCACGCCCTCGCGGCGCAGGTTCTCCGCGTTGCGCGCGGTGGGGGCGAAGTGCAGCGTGCAGAGCTGCCCCGCCAGGCGGCGGTTCATCTCCTCCGGGTAGGGCGACCAGCGGTCGAAGGTGCGCAGCCCGGCCTCCACATGGCCGCAGGGTATCTTGGCGTAAAAGGCGGCCAGGGCGGCGGCGAAGGTGGTGGTCGTGTCCCCATGCACGAGCACGAGGTCCGGCCGGGCGGACTCAAAAACGCCGCCGAGCCCGGAGAGGACGCGGGACGTGATGTCCGCGAGCGTCTGCCCCGGGCGCATGATGTCCAGGTCGTAGTCCGGCGCGACGCCAAAGACGGAGAGCACGCCGTCGAGCATCTCGCGGTGCTGCGCCGTCACGCAGACCTGGGGATCTATGTGTTCCCGCCGGGCCAGTTCCAGGGCCAGGGGGGACATTTTTATCGCCTCCGGCCGCGTGCCGAAGACGGAGAGGACGCGGATATCAGCCATCGCGGCCCTCCTTTTTTTCGTCGGGATGGTCCCGCCGGTGCATGTGCTCCTCCTCGCCGGGGCAGGAGGGGTCCACGGGCGGGTGGTATTTGTGGCCCTTGAAGGTGCGCTTGATGAATATGCCCACGGCCACGGCGGCCAGGACGGCGACTACGAGCAGGTATATCCTAACCGTGCCGGAGGTGGCGAGCACCACGGCGCAGAGGCCGAGTATCGCGGAGATGGAATAGAGTATGGCAACGGCCTGTTTCTGGCTCAGGCCCATGTCGATGAGCCGGTGGTGCAGGTGGCCGCGGTCCGGGTGCATGGGGCTCTGGCCCCGGAGCAGCCGGCGGATTATGGCGCACAGCGTGTCGAAAAGCGGGAGCGCGAGCGCCAGGATGGGCACGACAAAGGTGACGACGGCGTAAAACTTGAACATCCCCACCACGGAGACTGTGCTGAGCACATAGCCGAGCAGCAGCGCGCCGGTGTCCCCCATGAAAATCTTCGCGGGGTTGAGGTTATAGGGCATGAAGCCGAGGCACGCGCCCATCAGCGCGGCGAGGATGACGGCCACATTGCTCTCCGAGACGAGGAGAGCCACGATGAACATCGTGGTGGACGCGATGGTGGAGACGCCGACGGCCAGGCCGTCCAGCCCGTCTATCAGGTTCACGCTGTTGGTGATGCCAACGATCCAGAGTATGGTCACCGGCACGGCGAGGGCGCCGAGTATGAGCGCCTCGTTCTCGCTGAATATGTTGGGGTTGCGGAAAACCTCTATCACCACGCCGTGGGCGACGGCGATGACGGCGGCCGCAATCTGTATGAGCAGCTTTATCCAGGCGCGGAGGGAGATCACGTCGTCGATCGCGCCGCAGGCGACTATGAGCACCGCCCCGAGCAGTATGCCGCGTATCTGCTGCGTGACGTCCACGAACAGCAGGACGCTTATGAGGAAGCCGAGGAAAATGGCGAGCCCGCCCATGCGCGGGATTGGGTGATCGTGTACGCGCCGGGCGTCCCGCGGCACGTCGATAGCGCCCACCTTCTGCGCGAAGCTCTTGACGATGGGCGTGGCGGCAAAGCTGATGGCGAAGCCCACGCCGATGGTCAGGAGTATCCGCAGCCAGAGAGCGTTCAGTTGTATCATTTGCGATCTAACTCCATTCAACGCCCCGCCGCGCGGGGCCGTTATTTAGCGGGCGATGAAGCCGAGCTTCTTGTACACCTTGCGCAGGGTGCGCCAGGCGTCCGCCGTGGCCTTTTCGGCGCCCATTTTATAGACGCTCTCCAGATAGGCCTTGTCCTTGAGTATGCGGCGCGTCTCCTCCTGGATGGGGCGCAGCGTCTCCACCACGGCCTCGCCGACGGCGGACTTGAACGCGCCGTAGCCCTGGCCGGCGAACTCGTCCTCGATGGCGGCGAAGGTCTTGCCGGTGCAGGAGGCGTAGATCTGCATCAGGTTGGACACGCCGGGCTTGTTCGCCTGGTCGTAGCGCACGCAGCGCTCGCCGGTGTCGGAGTCCGTCACGGCGCGCTTGAACTTGCGCATGATGTCCGCCGGGTCCTCCAGCAGGTGGACGCAGCCGTTGGGGTCCTTGTCGGACTTCGACATCTTGCTGGTGGGGTCCTGCAGGCTCATTATGCGCGCGCCCACGCGGGGGATATACGCCTCCGGCACCTTGAAGGTCTCGCCGTAGAGGTTGTTGAAGCGGATGGCCACGTCGCGCGTCAGCTCCACGTGCTGGCGCTGGTCGTCGCCCACGGGGACGAAGTCCGTCTGATAGAGCAGGATATCCGCCGCCATCAGCGCGGGATAGGTGAAGAGCCCGCCGTTGATGTTGTCGGCGTGCTTGGAGCTCTTGTCCTTGAACTGTGTCATGCGGCTGAGCTCGCCGAACATGGTGTAGCAGTTCAGCACCCAGCCGAGCTCAGCGTGGCAGGGGTTGTGGCTCTGCACGAAGAGCGTCACCTTGTGCGGGTCGAGGCCGCAGGCGATGTACTGCGCGAGCTGCTCCATGGTGCGGCGGCGCAGGTCGGCCGGTACCTGGCGCACGGTGATGGCGTGCATGTCCACGATGCAGTAATAGGCGTTGTAGTCGTCGATCATCTCCACCCAGTTCTTGATGGCGCCCATGTAGGAGCCGAGGGTGAGGTCGCCGCTGGGCTGGATGCCGGAGAACATTATTTTCCGCTCGTCGAGCTTCTTTTCTTCCATGATGGATACCTCTTTTTATCCCCCGGGGAGGCGCTGCCTCCCCGGGCGTGTCTCTGATATGCCGGGCTTATTTCTTCAGCCCGCACTCCTCCGCCAGGGCGGCGAAGGCCGTCAGGCTGCGCCGGATCATGTCCGGGCTCACGCAGTAGGCCAGGCGCACGTTGCCCGGCGTGCCGAAGTTGCTGCCGGGGACCAGCAGCAGGTTGTGGCTCTTGGCCTTCTGCACGAATTCCGCCTCGTCGATGGGCGTTTTCATCCAGAGGTAGAACGCGCCGGCGGGATAGGTGCTCTCGAATCCCAGCTCGCGCAGGCCGTTATAGAGCAGCTGGCGGTTGGCGTCGTAGCCGGCGATGTTGGTGGCCTCGTCCACGCAGCGGGCCACGACCAGCTCCATCAGGCTGGGGGCGTTGACGAAGCCGAGCATGCGGTTGGCCACCACCTCGGCGTCGAAGATCAGCTGGCCCTCGGCGATGTCGCCGGGCACGACCACATAGCCGATGCGCTCGCCGGGCAGAGAGAGGCTCTTCGACCAGGAGTAGCAGACGATGCAGTTGGCGACGATGGAGGGCATCCAGGGCACCTCGGCGCCGTCATAGGCCAGCTCGCGGTAGGGCTCGTCGGAGATGACGTAGATGACCGTGCCGTACTCGCGGCCCTTTTCCAGCAGCATGTCGCTGAGGGACTTCAGCAGCTCCGCCGGATAGATGACGCCGGTGGGGTTGTTGGGGCTGTTGAGGATGACGGCCTTCGTCCTGGGCGTGACGGCGGCGGCGATGGCGTCCACGTCCGGCATGAAGTCCTCCGCGCGGGCGGGGACCACGACCACCTTGCCGCCGGGGGTGGTGACGTAGTTGTTGTACTCAAAGAAGTAGGGGCTCACGCAGATGACTTCGTCGCCCGGGTTGAGCAGTGTGAACATCGTGCAGCTGAGGCCGCAGGCCGCGCCCACGGTCATCATGATGTTGCCCTCCGTGTAGCCCGTGCCGAAGCGGCGGTTGAGCGACTCGGCCACGGCGCGGCGCACTTCGGGATAGCCGGCGTTGGCCGGGTAGCCGTGCACGTACATGGGGTCCTCGTTGGTGACGATGTCTATTATGGCCTCCTTGACGCTGTCCGGGGGCGGGAAGGAGGGGTTGCCAATGGAAAAGTCAAACACGTTCTCCTTGCCGTAGATGGCGGCGAGGCGCTTGCCTTCTTCAAACATGGCGCGGATGGCGCTGCCGCCGGAGGCCATTTTTGCCATTCTCTCAGAGATCATCAGTGTTCCTCCTGTTTATAAAATTTTACCCGCCTATCTTATCACGTTTTTCGGGGCAATACAATACTCCGCCTTGACAAAGTGACCGATATAAAATATGATGGGCTTTGCACGAACGGGAGGAGTGAGCTGCAATGAAGGATGAAAAATGGTTCTCGGAGCTCGAGTCGCGCATCCCGCGCGGCGAAGTGCGCACGCGCTTCGCCCCCAGCCCCACGGGCTATATGCACGTGGGCAACCTGCGCACCGCGCTCTACACATATCTCATCGCCCGCGCGAACCGCGGCAAGTTCATACTGCGCATCGAGGACACCGACCAGGGCCGGCTGGTGGAGGGCGCGGTGGACGTCATCTACCGCACGCTGGCCGAGTGCGGCCTTTCGCACGACGAGGGCCCGGACGTGGGCGGCCCCGTGGGCCCCTATGTCCAGACCGAGCGCCGCGGGCTCTACATGGAGTTCGCCGAGCGGCTGATGGAGCGCGGCCACGCCTACCGCTGCTTCTGCGCGCACACGGAGCACGAGGAGAGCGGCGAGGGCGAGTTCAAAAAAGCCGCCGACCCCTGCCGCGGCCTTTCAAAGGAGGAGTCCGACGCGCGCGCCGCGGCGGGCGAGAGCTTTGTCATACGCCAGCGCATACCCGAAAGCGGCTCGACGACCTTCCACGACGAGATTTTCGGCGACATAACCGCGCCCAACGCCGACCTCGACGACCAGGTGCTCATGAAGAGCGACGGCCTCCCGACCTACAACTTTGCGAACGTCATAGACGACCACCTCATGGGCAT
>DVOV01000172.1 GCA_018713375.1 Candidatus Scatomorpha stercorigallinarum
CCAAAGCGGTTTTCTCTTTGGAGTCTGAGGGGTTTCTTTTTGACAAGACAAAAAGAAACCCCTCAGGATTTGGTCGCAGGGACTTTAAGTCCCTGCACTCCCCCGCCTGCGGGCGGGCCGCAGGCAATTGCCTCCACACGCAGTGTGGTCAGACGAGTTTGTCGCTCATGTCCGCGCCGGCGAGGATGTGGAAGTGCAGGTGCGGCACGGTCTGCCCGGCGGCGGCGCCGGAGTTGGTTATGACGCGGAAGCCGTCCTTCAGCCCCTCCTGGGCCGCGACTTTGGCGATCACCTCGAAGCAGTGCGCCACGGCGGCGCTGTTATCGGCGGTGATCTGCGCGGCGGAGTCCGCCACGTGCTCCTTGGGGATGACGAGGATGTGTACGGGCGCCTGGGGGTTGATGTCCCGGAAGGCGAGGACGCTCTCGTCCTCATAGACCTTGTTGGACGGTATCTCGCCCGCGGCGATCTTACAGAACAGGCAGTCGGACATTATCGTTTCCTCCTTATTCTTTGTTCAGGCCCAGCTTCATGGCCACAAAGTTGTCAACCATGGCGAGGGCGTTGTCGAGCATCAGCACGTCCTTGCCGCCGCCCATGGCGCTGTCGGGCTTGCCGCCGCCCTTGCCGCCGGTGATGGCCGTCACCTGGCGGATGATGTCGCCGGCCTTCACGCCCGCGGCCACGGCCTCCCTGCCGCAGACGGCCAGGAAGGTTATCTTGTCTTCATGCGCGCTTGCGAGCACGGCGACGATGTTCTCCGCGCGGTCGCGCAGGAAATCGCCCATGCGGCGCATGTCGTCCGGCGCGGGCGCGCCGGGCAGGGTGACGGTGACCACGCGAAGGTCGCCTACGGCGTGAGCGGAGGCGATGAAGTTGTCGATTTCGCCGGAGCGTATCTTGTCCTGCAGCGCGTCCACGCGGCGGCGCAGCTCGCGGAGGCTCTCCATGGCTGCGCGGGTCTTTTCCACTACCTCCTGCGGGGAGGTCTTGAGCATGTCGGCCATCTCGAGCAGCTTGCGGTTGTTCTCCTCGTTCTCGCGGAAGAACTCGAGGCCGGTTACCGCCTCGATGCGGCGGACGCCGCTGGCGACGGAGAACTCGCTCTCGATGCGGAAGGGCCCGATCTTGGCCGTATTGTCCATGTGCGTGCCGCCGCAGAGCTCGCTGGAGAATCCGCCCATGGTCACCACGCGGACGGTCTCGCCGTATTTCTCGCCGAAGAGCGCCTGAGCGCCCTCCGCTCTGGCCTCGTCGAGGCTCATCTCGCGGGTCGTGATCCCGTCGCCGGAGAGGATCTCGTGGTTGACCAGCCGCGCGACCTCCAGCAGCTCCTCGCCCGTCATGGCGGAGAAGTGCGTGAAGTCAAAGCGGAGCCTGTCGGGCTCTACAAGGCTGCCAGCCTGGTGGACGTGGTCGCCGAGAACCTTGCGCAGCGCCGCGTGGAGCAGATGCGTGGCGGAGTGGGCGCGCATTATGGCGCGGCGACGCTCAACGTCCACGGAGGCGGCCACTTCCTCGCCCAGGCGCAGGCTGCCGCGCTCCATTTTGCCCGTGTGCAGGTATTTCCCGCCCTTGGTCTTCTGCACGTCCGTGACGGCGAACAGCGCGCCGGAGGCGGTGCTTATCGTGCCGTGGTCGGCCACCTGGCCGCCCATCTCGGCGTAGAAGGGCGTGCGGCCGAGCACTACGGAGCCCTCCGCCCCCTCGCCGAGTTCGCCGGCGAGCTCGCCTTCGGCGATCAGGGCCTCCACCGCGGCCGTGTCCTCCAGCGTGTCATAGCCGGTGAAGGCCGTGGGCGCGCCCTCGAGCCCCAGGTCGAGGCCCGTCCAGCCGGAGATATCGCCGCGGGCGGCGCGCGCCCTCTCGCGCTGCTCGGTCATGAGCTTGTCGAAGCCCTCCGTGTCGGCGGTCATGCCGGCGTCGGAGAGGATGTCCTGCGTGAGGTCCAGCGGGAAGCCGTAGGTGTCGTAGAGGCGGAAGGCGTCCGCGCCCGGGAGCACGCTCTCGCCGCGCTCCTTCATGCCGGACATCAAGTCGGAGAGTATCCTCATGCCGCCGTCTATCGTGCGGGCGAAGCTCTCCTCCTCCGTCCTGATGACCTTGGTGATGAAAGCCTGCTTGTCCACAAGGTCGGGATAGGCCGTGCGGTTCTCGTGGATGACGGTCTCGCAGACCTTGTAGAGGAAGGGCTCGTCCATGCCCAGCAGCTTGCCGTGGCGCGCGGCCCGCCTGAGCAGGCGGCGCAGCACATAGCCGCGGCCCTCGTTGCTGGGCAGCACGCCGTCGCCGATGAGGAAGGTGGCACTGCGGATGTGGTCGGTGATGACGCGCAGGGAGACGTCCGTCTTGTGGCTCTCGCCGTAGTGCGCGCCGGTTATCTCGCTCACCTTGTGGGTGATGTTCATGACGGTGTCGACGTCGAAGAGGCTGGGCACGTCCTGGCAGACGCAGGCCAGGCGCTCAAGGCCCATGCCGGTGTCGATGTTCTTCTGCGCGAGCTCGGTGTAGTGCCCCTCCCCGTCCGAGTTGAACTGGGAAAAGACGTTGTTCCACACCTCGATGTACCTGTCGCAGTCGCAGCCGACGGTGCAGGTGGGCTTGCCGCAGCCGTACTTTTCGCCGCGGTCGTAATACACCTCGCTG
>DVOV01000173.1 GCA_018713375.1 Candidatus Scatomorpha stercorigallinarum
AAAGAGACACAGCGTCTGCTGTGTCTCTTTTGCTATATGAAAGGAGTACGGGAGGATGAAGGATTATATCCTGTTCATAGCCGCTATGCTGATTTTCGGCTCCAACGGCGTGTTTGCGTCCATGCTGGATATGTCGGGCGCACAGCTGGTGCTCATGCGGACGCTCATCGGCGGGGCGGTGCTGCTGCTCATCATCCTCATAAGCCGGAGCAGGACGCCGAGACAGGTGCTGCTGCGGGAGAAATGGCGGCTGCTGCTCTCGGGCGTGTGTCTGGGCGTCAACTGGGTGCTGCTCTTCGAGGCCTACGACCTCATGAACGTCTCCCTTGCCACGCTGACGTATTACACGGCGCCGGTCATGGTGCTGGTGCTCGCCCCCTTCGTGCTGCGCGAGAGGCAGAATGCCATGGCCTATGTGGGCATGGCCGTCGTCGCGCTGGGGATGCTGCTGGCGGTCGGCACGGACTTCGGCGGGGAGGTCACCGCCTCCGGCCTCGTCGTGGGGCTGGGCTCGGCGGTGTTTTACGCAGCGCTGATGCTGGTAAACCGCAAAATTGAGGGCGTCTCGGGCCTGAACCTCACCTTTATAGAGATCATCATAGCCGCCGTCATCCTCCTGCCCTATGTTTTCCTCACCGAGGGCGGCGTGCCCCTGCCCCGCGACGCGCGCGGCATCTTCGCGCTGCTGTTTTTGTGTACGGTGAACACCGGACTCGCCTGCTGGATGTATTTCTCCTCGATGAACCGTCTGCCCGCGAAGGCGGTGGCGCTTTTGGGGTATTTCGACCCCGTGTCGGCGCTGGTGTTCTCTGCGGTGTTCCTCGACGAGAGGCTCACGGCGGTGCAGCTGGCCGGGGCCGTGCTCGTCCTGGCGGGCGCGCTGGCCGGGCAGGCGCGCCCCCGTCGCTTTACAAAGGGCGGGCGCGAGGGTATAATGTAAAGTACATATAAAATCGGGTTGGGAGGTTGAGGAGTGAAGCCCTGGCGGGAGCTGTTTTTTGAGGAGGTCGAGCCGCCTTACCATTTCCACATCGGGATGCGCATAATCAAGACGGTCATCGCCGTCTTCATCTGCGGCCTGCTCGGCTGGCTGAGGGATGAGACCTCGTTCTTCTCGATGATAGCGGCTGTGCTGTGCATGCAGAAGTCGGCGGAGAAGACCTTCACGACCTCCTTCAACCGCATCATGGGCACGGCGGTAGGCGGCGTGTTCGGCGTGGTCGTGCTGTTTCTGGAGACGGAGCTGCACGTCCAGCGCGTCATGCCGGTGTACTATCTCATCGTTTCGCTGATGCTCATCCCGGTCATCATGAGTACGATAGCGATAAAGAAGCCCTCCGTCGCGGGCTTTGCCTGCGTGGTGTTTTTGAGCACCACGATATATCACGTAGGCGACGCCTCGCCCTACACCTATGCGCTCAACCGCATGCTGGACACGGCGCTGGGCATAGTCGTGGCGCTGATCGTGAACCTCGCCATGCCGGGGCCGAAGAAGCCCGCGCCGGTCTCGGCGCTGGAGGACATGGACGGTCCCGGCCCTGTCGAGCCCGCGCCCAAGGCGTAAAAGCTTTTTGCCGCGCATTTAAAAGCTGGCGGGCTCCAGGGGCAGCGCCCCCGACCGCGCGCCGCAGCTGTTTGTGCCGCGCAATATGCCCGGCGCCGATGCCATGCGATATGAAATAAAAACGCCGCCCGTCGGGCGGCGTTTTGTCTTTATTCTGTCTGCGGCGCTTTACGCCTTCTTCGACTTCGCGCGCTTCTTGTGGCGCAGGAGGGTGCCGATAACTATTATCAGCACCAGGATGACCGCCGCGGCGCAGATTATCACCACGCGGGTGATGTCCGCCGGGCGCTCCACGGCCAGGAGTTCAAAATCGCCGGCCCCCACGTCGAAGCAGAGGTAGTTGCCCAGCACGACGTAGTCCGTCTCCTTCCACTGCCCGTCCTCCTTTACGTAGAGCGCGATGTCGGAGGTCACGCGGTCCGTCGCCGGGGCCAGATAGCGCACGCGGTAGCCCGCGCTCTCGTCGGTGCTGCCGCTGACGCTCACGCTCAGCTCCTCCAGCGACTTTGTGCCGCGGCTGAGGGCGGGCGCGTCCGCCGGCGTCTCGCCGCTGGAGAGCAGCGCCGCCTCCACGCTCGCGCCCGGCTTGAAGCTGCCCTCCACCAGCACCAGCGCCTGCACCCCGTCGCCGCGCACTTCCGCGCTCGCCACCGAGGTGTCCAGCGGCGTATACACCGCCTCCAGCGTCCGGCTGAAGGTCACGCGCTCATAGTCCAGCTCCGGCCACGCGCCCGTATAGCCCTCCTTCTCCGGCACCGCCGGGATCTCGGAGACGTCTATGCTGTCGCCATACTCGAAGTGGATGGTCTTTATGACCTGCCCGTCTGCAGAAAACACGAGCTTCAAATCCAGAAACTCCGAGGGCACGCCCTCCAGCGCCTTCAGGGAGGCAAAGGGGACCCGCTCGGCCCCGCCGGTGTAGCTGATGCCGTCTATGCCGTGCAGCGCGTCGCTGACGAATACGTTGCCCGTGGCCTCGCCCTCCTCCGAGAGCGCGCCCGCCACGCCGCCGAGGCACTCGTCCCCGGCCTCTATCTCGATGAGGCTGCGGCAGTCGTAGAGCTTCATGCCCAGGCCCGCCACGCCGCCTATCCAGTCGTCGCCCGAGAGCGCGCACATCGCCCAGCACTCGCGCACCGTCGAGGCGCTGCTGCCGACGATGCCGCCTACATAGTCCCCGCTCTCGCTCGTCACGGAGCCGTAGTTCTGGCAGCCCTGCGTCACGCCGAGGTCCATGAGGCCCACGCCGCCGCCCGCGCAGTTGTTCTTGGCCCTGACCGAGCCGCTGTTCTTGCAGCCGCGCAGGATGCAGCGGCTGTTGAAGGCCCGGGAGATGCTGGTCGAGCCCGTGAGGTCGCTCTCCGGGTCGAAGTCGAACTCTATGGCCATAGCGCCCGTGATGCCGCCGACGTTCACGTCGCCGTACACCGCGCCGGTGTTCCCGCAGCCGGCGACGTTGCCGTCCGTGGCCGAGCCCTCCTGCTCGGAGACGTCCGTGAACACGTCGCCTATCGCCGGGCTGGCCGCGGCCTTGATGGCGTCCACCAGCATGAGCATGACGACCGAGAACTGGTCGTTCACCTTCCTGAGATCGCTCACGAGCACAGTCGCGGAGCTGCCGACCTCGGTGTTCAGGGCGGTCAGCGCGTCGGAGATGTTCCGCATGTTGCCGCAGAGCGAGTCCACGCGCTGGCTGTATTCGCTGCCCAGGCCCTGGAACTGGACGTCGGGCAGGCCGTTGAGGTAGTTCAGCACGCCGCGCACGCCGGCCACGGCGCTCGTCAGGCTGTTCGAGGCGGCCTGGAGGCTCTGCATGGCGTAACCCAGGTGCTCGTTCAGGTTCACGGCGGCCTCGGCTATGTAGGGGGCCATCGCCCCGGCGATGGAGCTGCCCGCGCCGATGATGTCCGCCGCCGCGCCGCCCGCGGCGGTGAGGTCGCCGGAGAGCTTTTCGAGCGCGGCGAGCAGGGCCGCCGGGTCCGTGCCGCCGCCGTTTATGAGCTTGTCCAGCTCCGCCATGACCTGGTCCGCGTCGGCCTGGACGCGGTCCATCGTGGAGCCGAGCACGGCGCCCGCCGCGTCTATGGTGCCTGCCGCGCCGGTCACGACGTCCCAGTCGCTGACGCGCTGGAAGCGGGCCTCGACCCGCGCACGATTGGAGGCGGGCAGGGTGAAGGCGTACTGCGTGCCGAGGTCGTCCAGGCGCTGGCACTGTACGGGCGCGCCGGTCTCGTCCATGACGCTGAGGGCGGCGAGCTCGTAGCCCCTGTCGGGGCTGACCGTGAGGACGTAGATGCCGCCGGAGCCGGGGGCCGCCGTGACGCTGCCGCCCGCCGTCGTGGAGACGCAGACGGGGCTGCCGGTCTGCTCGAAGTAGTCCGCCGCGGGGCTGAAGGCCGCGCGCACGACGACGGCCTTGGCCCGGGCGTTCACGGGGTCGTTTGCGGGGTCGCCCGAGAGGGTGGGCATGATGAAGGAGAGGGTGTTCGCGTCGAGGAAGGAGTAGGGCACGGCCGCGCCGTCCGCGTCCGCTACCTCCACCTGGCCGACGCCGTAGCCCAAATCGGGCGCGAAGTATATGAGCACCTCGCTGCCCGCGGCGGGGTTCGTCGTGCTCGCCGAGGCCGTGCCGCCGGAGCCGGTGGTGATGGAGAGCAGGCGGCTGTTCGTCTCGTTGTAGCTGCTGCCCTGCATCTGGCCGATGATGTCCAGGTCGCGGTTCACCTCGCCCAGCCAGCCCATGGCCTCGGAGATGTGGCCGCCCGCGGCCTCCACGTCGCCCAGGATGGCGGGCGCGCTGTCGGAGACGTAGTCGATGCGGCTGAGGATGTCGTTCACCGAGGCGACGGTATTGTCAACAAAATCGACGGTTTCGCCCGCGATATAGGCCAGGTCGTCCGAGGCGCTGCCCATGTAGCCGGAGACGGCGTTCAGGCGGTCCGTTATATTCGACGAGCTGTCGCCCGCGTTCATGAGCGCCACATCCAGCAGGTCGTGGAGCTTCGTCAGCTCCGTGGAGAGGT
>DVOV01000174.1 GCA_018713375.1 Candidatus Scatomorpha stercorigallinarum
CCAAAGCGGTTTTCTCTTTGGAGTCTGAGGGGTTTCTTTTTGACAAGACAAAAAGAAACCCCTCAGGAAAATCGTGGGTTGATTTGGTTAAGTAAGTCGATTATATTACAGACTCAGAGGGGCGCGGGCCGCAGGCAACTGCATCCAAACGCAGTTTGGCGCAGCCTGGTCAGAGCATGTGTGCCGCATCGACGATGATATCGACGCATTTTTCAATGCCCAGGCGGCTGGAATCGAGGCAGATGTGGAAATTATCCGCGGCGCCCCAGTTGTGGCCGGTGTAGTGGCGGTAATAGGCGCGGCGCTTGTCGTCCTTTTCCTTCAGGCGCTTCTCGGGCGAATCGGTGCGCTCGCCATAGAGGCGCACGATGCGGTCCGCACGGAAGGCCTTGTCGGCGTGGATGAAGGTGTGCAGGCAGTCGTCGCGGTCGCGCAGCGTGTAGTCCGAGCAGCGGCCGACGATGACACAGTTGCCCTTGGCGGCCAGGTCGCGGATGATGTTGTTCTGGATGATGAACAGCTGGTCGGACATGGGCAGCGAGCCGTTGCGCCCGGCGGCGGCGTTCATCGCCCAGCTGAACAGGAAGCTGTTGGTGGAGCAGGCGTATTCGCCGCTCTCCAGTATGTAGCTCTCCGCCAGGCCGCTCTCGGCGGCGATCTTCCGCACCAGTTCCTTGTCGTAGAATTCCCAGCCCATGCGCTCGGCCACCAGGCGGCCCACCGTGCGGCCTCCGCTGCCGAACTGCCGGCTGATGGTTATCACTTTGACGCTCATCGCTGTCCCTCCTTGCTGCCGCCCGCGGACGGCGTTTTGTTCTTTACCACTGCCATTATATCACATCCGCGAGCGCTTTGCACGGCAAATCGCGGCAAAATTTCGCCAGCGCGTGAAAAAAGCCCTTACATTTCGGCTAAAACCGTGCTAAAATATAGATAAAGAAGATTTTTCGGCCAGTAAAGAAGGTATGAGGCGGTAAAATGTACAAAAATGGAGAATTGATATTTTATGGCGGCACCGGCGTCTGCCGCGTGGAGGGGACGGAGACGCGCCCGGACAAGGGCGGCGCAAGGGAGTACTACATCCTCAAGCCCATCTGCCAGTCCGGCACCATCTACATCCCTGTGGACACGCAGGTCTATATGCGCCCCGTCATCTCGCGGGAGGAGGCCGAGCGGCTGATCGACGCCATCCCCGGCGTCAAGGCGGAGGAGATACACGAGCGCAGTTTCACCCAGCTGGCCGCGCACTATGAGCAGCTCATCGCCCGGCACGACTGCGATTCCCTGCTGCAGCTGCTGGTGTCCATCCGCGCCAAAAAGCGCTACGCCGAGAGCTGCGGCCGCAAATTCGGCCAGATCGACACGCGTTATCTCAAGCGCGCGGAGACGCTGTTCTTCGGCGAGCTCTCCGCCGCGCTGGACATCGACTACGACAGCGTCGAGCCCTACATAGCCAAGCGCCTGGCGGATAAGCAGTAAACGCGCAAAACGGCAAAGCCCGGCGGGACCGTAAAGGTCCCGCCGGGCGCTTTTCATGCTTTTCAGACGTGCGAGGCGATGAGCTCCATCTTCCCCGCGAGCTTCAGTTCGCCATAGCCGGCCGGGACCACCAGGTGCGTCCCCGCCTTCACGGGCAGGCCGTCGATCTCGCCCTCGCCGGCGATGACGCTCACATCGATGAAGGGCTCGTCCCAGCCGAGCTCCGCCGCGCCGTCGAGCGCGACGTGATAGACGGCATAATACTTGCACCTCACCAGGCGCGTGACCTCGGCCCCGCCCACGGCGCACCTCGCGCTCCGGTGTGTGCGCAACGAAAGGCACGGTGGCCACGGCGATGCTCTGCTCGATGTGCAGCGGCCGCGGCTTGCCGTTTTCCAGCCGCCCGTAGTCGTAGAAGCGGTAGGTGACGTCGCTGCTCTGCTGCGTCTCCAGTATCATGGTGCCGCCCTTGATGGCGTGTACGCAGCCGGGGTCTATCTGGAAGAAATCGCCCCTGTGCACGGGCACCTCGCGCAGCAGCTCGTCCCAGCGGCCCTGCTCCACCTTTTCGCGCAGTTCCTCGCGCGTGGCGCAGTTGTGGCCGATGATGATGGTCGCCCCCGGGTCGCAGTCGAGGACATACCAGCACTCCGTCTTGCCCAGGGAGCCGTTCTCGTGCTCGGCGGCGTATTTATCGTCCGGGTGCACCTGCACGCTGAGGTCGTCGCGGGCGTCGATGATCTTGATGAGCAGGGGGAACACATCTCCCTTCAGGCCGCCGAAGAGCTCGCGGTGCGTCCGCCAGAGGGAACCCATCGTCTGCCCCTCCCACTCGCCGAGCATCGGGCAGTCGCCGTTCTTGTGCGCGCTGATGGCCCAGCACTCGCCGGTGTGCGCGCTCGGTATGTCGTAACCGTAGACGGAGCGCATCCGCTCCCCGCCCCAGATCTTCTCGTGGAAAAGCGGCTGCGGCCGCAGAAGGCGTTCAGACTTCATGCCGCGCCTCCTTCCGGGCCTGCGCGCCCAGCACCAGGCAGCCGATGATGCCCTGCCTGCCGTCCAGCGCGCTGGGCACGATGTAGCTGTCCAGGTCGTTCAGCCCCTTGCCCTGGATGTAGCCGCAGAGCTGGCGGCTGACCTCCGCGCGTATCAGCGGCAGCAGCTGCTTCTGGTTCATCACGCCGCCGCCGAACACGATGCGCTCGGGGGAGATGGTGTAGATATAGCTGCACACCGCCTGGCCCAGGTAATAGGCCTCCAGCGCCCAGACGGCCTCGCAGTCGGCCAGCTCGGCGGGGCTGCGGCCCCAGCGGCTCTCGATGGCCGGCCCGCTGGCCAGGCCCTCCAGGCAGCTGCCGTGATAGGGGCAGATGCCGCGCACCATGGGGTCGTCCGCGCGGCGGTTGACGGGTATGTGCCCGCACTCGGGGTGGATCATGCCGTGGTGCGGCTTGCCGCCCACGATGATGCCCACGCCGATGCCCGTGCCGACGGTGATGTACATGCTGCAGTCGAGCCCCTGTGTGCAGCCGAGGGCGGCCTCGCCCAGGGCGGCGGCGTTCACGTCCGTGTCGATGCCCACGGGCACGCCCAGCTCCTCGCCCAGCACGCGCATGATGGGGTAGTTCCGCCAGCGCAGCTTGGGCGTGGTGGTGATGCTTCCGTAGGACGGCGAGGACCGGTCAAGGTCCAGCAGCCCGAAGCAGCCGACGCCCAGCGCGTCGATGTCCTTCCCGCGGAAGAATTCCAGTATCTGAGGCATGCAGCGTGACGGCTCCGTGGTCGGTATGCTCACCTGCTCCACGACGCTCCCGTCCTCGCGCCCCACGGCGCACACCATTTTTGTGCCGCCGGCCTCCAGTGCTCCCAAATAAGCCACGAGACATCCCCTGCCTTCTTTTTTTGTGCTTGCTTTTGACCCTAAGCTATCACAGCGGAGGGGGCGGCACAATTCCGTAAAGGAAACTTATAAGTATGGACAGGGTAGATTCTTACGTTTTAATACCTGTTTTAATCCTTTGCATACTGGTTTGTCTCCGCTAAGTTTCCAAAAAATAATATCGATTCTGCTCATTTAAGTATAGAAAGGATATATTTGTGTTGAGCATTCTTGTGTGCAACGGAAAATAATTGTATAATGTACGCAGAAATCGTTTGCCGCGCCGCTGTTTTTGAGCCGTCACCGCTCCTCCCGGCGCGTGTGTTCCGGGTATTTCGACCCGGGAAGGCGGCTTTTCCAGCCGGCGCCGGCCCAGGGGGGTGGCCGGGCTTGAGTGCGAGACCGAATCGCTATTTCCTCGATCTGCGGATATACCGGCGCACGTTCCTGGTATATCTCCTGATCGTGATGCTCCTGATAACGGGGGTCTTTGCCGCGCTCATCGTGGTGTCGCGCGGCATGGGGCTGCGCTTTTTTTCCTCGGAGGCCAACAGCTCCTACATGCTGCTCGAGCAGCAGCTGACGCACGTGTCGAGCTCCATCGACAGCCTGTTCGTGCGTTTATACGCCACGCCCTCCCTGCGGGAGGACTTCATGCAGTTTTTCATCTCCACGCCCAGCGAGTACACGGCCTACCGCCTGGAGCGCGGCGGCTCGGAGGACAGCTTCCTCGACGAGTGCTCCGCCCTGGTGTCGGAGACGGACTTCTGCATCACGCACATACTATATGACAGCGGGGAGCGCATCGCGGACATGGAGTACAGCCGCGAGGGCTACTCCCGCTGGCGCTCCGTCTCCGCGCAGGAGGCCGAGGGGTTCACAAAGGGCCGCCTGACGGTGGTACGGGACGTCGAATCCGCCGGCAGCGTCACCTTTGTCATCGACCCGGCGGGGCTGGTGTACGGCTACTACTGCGCCGGCGGCACGGCCGCGGCCGCGCTGGAAGTTGGCGGCGTGCTCACCGTGGTGGGGGACACGCTCTGGCAGCAGGATGTGGACTGGGACGGCCTGGTCCGCTCCGGCGCGCCGGAGCCGGGCTTCACCCGCGCCGGCGGCGGCGTGTTCTACTCCGCGCACAGCTCCTCGCTCTTCGGCTACACGCTGGTCTCCGCCGCGCCCTGGGGCGAGTATATGACCACGCCGCTGCGCGCGGCGCTCATCATCGGCCTCGCCGTGGCGGCGGGCTTCGCGGTGGTCACCATCTTCTACGCGCGCAAGTTCTCCAAGGACTCCGTGTTCATCCAGGGCATATTGCAGAGCATGTCGCGCGCCGAGTCCAGTGATTTCACTCCCGTGGCGGTGGGCGACCGCCGGGACGAGTACGCCATGATCGCCCAGCACCTGAACAGCCTCTATGAGCACCTGCAAACGCTCATCGAGCAGCGCTACGTGCTCACCATCAGCCAGCAGCGGGCGGAGATACAGCGCCTGAGCGCGCAGCTCAACCCGCACTTCCTCTACAACACGCTGGAGAGCATCCGCCTGCGCGCGCTCAAGGAGGGCGACGCGCACCTGGCGGAGGCCACGGGCTCGCTGGGCTCGCTCTACCGCAGCATCGTCAAGACCGCCCCCGTCATCACCATCGGCGAGGAGCTGGAGATCGCGAAAAAATACCTTGACCTGATGTGCTTCCTCGACGAGGACGGCTTTATCTACCACACGGACGTGCCGGAGGGCGCGCTCGGCCTGCCCACGCCGAAGATATGGATGCAGCCCATCATTGAGAACTTCTTCAAGCACGACTTCCACGGCACGGACGAGCTGAAGGTCGTGGTCATCAGCGGCACGGAACTGGATAGCGACGAGGCGGCCGGCCGCGGGCCCGGCTGGGACCTGGAATTCATGAGCAACCTGGGCCACATCGGCAGCGGCGAGCTCGCCGAGCTGAACGCCGCCTTCGCCGGGGCGGCGGAGGAGCCGGAGGGCGGCGGCATCGGCCTGCGCAGCGTCTGGTACCGCCTGCGGCTCTTTTACGGCGGCCGCGTTGACATGAGAATGGAAAACTGCGAGCCCTCGGGCGTCGCCCTGCACATCAGCATTTACGGGGAGGTGACGGGCAAGGATGTACCGCCTGCTGATAGTTGACGACGAAAAGGACATCTGCGAAAACATCAAGTACCTCATCGACTGGGAGCGCTACGGCGTGGACTGCATCATGACGGCCAACACCTTTGAGTCCGCCATCGACATCGCCGTGGATTTCCAGCCGCACATGGCGCTGGTGGACATCAGCCTCAACGACGGCCACTGGGGCTACGACCTGGTGGAGCATCTGCGCAGCGTCTGCCGCAACACGGTCATCTGCATGATCAGCGGCTTTGACGACTTCTCCTATGTCCAGCGCAGCATGAAGGCCGGCGCCAAGGACTACCTGCTCAAGCCCATCGACGTGCGCGAGCTGACGGAATACCTCGAGCACACCATCGTCAACGACCTGCACGGCACGCTGCCCAACGCGGACGTGCCCAGCGCGGAGATCGACCCCGTGCTCTGCCGCGAATACTCGCAGTTCTCCAAGATAACGAACAAGATCATCCTCATAGTGAAGAGCAGCTACCGCAGCTCGCTCTCGCTGACGAACATCGCCGAGATCTTCCACATGAGCAGCAAGTACATCGGCCGCATCTTCCTGCGGGACACGGGGCTCAAGTTCTCCGAATACCTGATGGTGTACCGGATGCTGATGGCGCGCAACCTCATCGTCAACACCAAGGAGAAGATCTCCGCCATCGCCTCCAGCGTGGGCTATTCGCAGATCAACAACTTCTACGTCCACTTCAAGAGCTATTTCAACGTCTCCCCCAGCTCCCTGCGCCGCTATTCCAGCGCCGTCGGGGCCGATGAGCCGGAGGAGGAAGAGCCGTGAAAAAGCGCGCCGCCATCGCCGCGGCCGCCGCTGCCGCGCTTTTCGCGGCGGCCGCGCTGGCGTGGTTTTTCCTCCGCCCCGGCTCCGAGCGCGGCGAGAGCCCCCAGGACGAGGCCGTGGAGCTCGTCTATTACACCATTGGCGACCCGGACGAGGACCTCGAGCTGGTGAACGAGGCCGTGAACGAGCTGCTGCTCGAGCGCTACGGCTTCACCGTCGATTACCGCAAAGTCGGCTGGAACGAGTACGAAAACCAGCTGACGGCCCTCATCAACACCCACTCGGGCTTCGACATCGCCTTCGCCTGGGCGCAGAACTACCAGTCCAACGCCGCCGCCGGCCACTGGCTGGACCTGACGGAGCTGCTGGAGGATCACGCGGCGCTCTACGACGCGGTGGACGAGCGCTTCTGGCGCGGCGCCGCCGTGGGCGGGCGCATCTACGGCGTGCCCACGAACAAGGAGCTGGCCACGCCGCTGCACTTCCTCTACTCCGCGGAGCTGGTGGAAAAATACGATATCGACATCGAAAAATACGGCTCCATCGCCTCGCTCGAGCCGCTGCTGGCCATGATAGCGGAAAAAGAGCCGGACTGCATCCCGCTCTTTTTCGACTCCTCCCACGTGGGGCTGCTCTCCACGCTCGGCTATGAATATGCGGCCTATTCCGACCTGCCCCTCGTGGTGCGAACCTCTGACAGGAGCTGCGAGGTGCTCAGTGCATTCGAGCAGGCGGATGTGCTCGAAATGCTCAGGACGCTGCACCGCTATTATGAGCTCGGCTATATAAACGAGGACGCCGCCATACGCACAACGCTCTCACGCTTCAGCGACGAAGAGGTCTTCCTCCGAATGGCGAGCGGCGGGCCGGATTCCGCCGCCAGCTACAGCCAGACCTTCGGCTATCCCATAGTCGTCCATCAGGCCGGCGAGAGCATAGTCACCAGCGAATCCACCCAGGGCGGGATAATGGCCGTGAGCGCCTATACGCAGCACCCGCAGGAGTGCCTCGCCTTCCTGCAGGCCCTGAACACGGACGCCGAGCTGCGCAACCTCTTCAATTATGGCATCGAGGGCGTCCACTACACGCTCACGGAGAACGGC
>DVOV01000175.1 GCA_018713375.1 Candidatus Scatomorpha stercorigallinarum
GGAGCCCATGGCCGCGCGCCGCAGCGCGCGGAACTCTCCTTGTGCTCACAAAGCGCAGGAGGGGGTTAAAGGGGGAACCCTCGCCGGGGGTTCCCCCTTTGCGGGCGGCCTAAGCCGCCCGCAGCCGTTGCGCACCGCCGTAACGCCGGTGGTGAACGGACGCCGGGCGGGGGTGGAACCCCGCCCCTACGTGGGCTGGTGGAACGTGGTGACATCGGCGTAAGGTACGTCGAGAACGCCGCCCCATGAATTGAATCAAAAATGCCGCCCAAAGGGCGGCATTTTTACATTATAAGCAGCGAGAGCGGTATGAGCAGCACAAGCGCCGCCACGTTTACCACGGTAAAATACAGCATATACTTCCCCGCCCTTGAACCCGGAACGGCGCAGTAGAGCTTGAACGAGATGAGGCTCGCCAGCGAGGCGATGATGGTACCCAGCCCGCCCACGTCGGTACCGAGGAGCAGGCCCTTCCAGTCCTCCGTGAAGCCCGCCAGCAGCACCGCGGCTGGGACGTTGCTGATGACTTGGCTGGCCAGCAAGCTGGTGAAAAACGTGCTTCCGTCAAGCATAGCCGACAGAGTGTCGTTCACCACCGGGATGTTGCCTATGTTGCCGGCAAATATGAAAAAGAACACAAAGGTCAAAAGCAGACAGTAATCCACCTGCTTGAGCGCCGCGCGGTCCACCAACAGCAGCGTCAGAAACACCACCACAGTAACAGCCCCGTAATGCACGACGCGCATGACCGCCAGCAGACACATGATGAACAGCACGATACACAGCGCGAGGCGCCTTACGTGCGTTATCTCCGCTCGCTCACCGAAGTTCACCTCTATGCCGCCCTTCGGACCAAACACTACAGCCAGTATGAGAAGCACAAGGCTCGCCCCCGCTATGGGCAGCACAGCCGCAAAGAAATACCCGGTCGGCACGGAGTATTTCGCGTATATGTATAGATTCTGCGGGTTGCCAACGGGCGTCGCCATGCTGCCAAGGTTCGCGGCAACGGTCTGGAGCACGATGACAGGAATGAGCCGGTCCGTGCGGCCTATGGCCTGTAAAATCAGCACCGCAAAAGGTACGAATGTGATGAGAGAAACATCGTTCGTCACAAGCATCGAGGTGAAAAACGGCAGCAGTACAAGTATCATCGTCACGCGGCGGAGGCTCCCGCGTCCCGTAAGCAGTCTCTGGGCCATAACCGCGAAAAGCCCGCAGCCCTTCAGCCCATCCACCACCGCCATGAGGCAGAACAGCAGGCACAGGACGCGCAGGTCGATGTAATCCATATACCCCGGCCCGGGCGGAACTGCAAGCATCGATAAAAGAGCCGCGACAGCCGAGATGACAAGCACCGGCTCGCGGCGGAAAAAGGCGGACACGCCCTTCAAAGCGCACACCTCCGCTTAAAAGTCGCGTACATGATAGCACGACAGGCGAAAATGTCAATAGCCCTCCCCAATCTATTGTGTTTTCGATGGAAAGAGGCTATAATTTTCCCCGGGAGTGATGCCTTGTGCCGGACGAATACACAATGCGCGCCATAGCGCACATACGCAGCGACTTTGACAGCAAATTCGGTATCCCGCGCCAGAGCGGTGTGGTCCCGGAGCTGGAGGCCGACATAGTTTTCACGCCGGAGTTCCGCAATCCGGATGCCCTGCGCGGCATAGAGCGCTGCTCGCATATCTGGCTCATATGGCTCATCTCCGGCAACCTGCGGGAGGGTTGGCAGCCCACGGTGCGCCCACCCAGGCTTGGCGGCAACGCGCGCTGGGGCGTATTTTCCACGCGCTCGCCCTTTCGTCCCAACCCCATCGGCCTGTCCTGCGTACGTCTCGGCGGCCTTGACTTGCACGGTCCGGAGGGGCCCGTCCTGCATGTGCTCGGCGCAGACCTCATGGACGGCACGCCCATCCTCGATATAAAGCCCTACGCGCCTTATACAGACTCCATCCCAGACGCCACGGACGGGATAGCCCGCCCGGGCTGGGAGCGGGAGCTGCGCGTCGAGTGTGCGGAGGCTTTGCTCTCCCGCCTGCCTGAGCGAAAGCGCGCCGCCGCGCTCGCCGTGCTCGCGGAAGACCCCCGCCCCGCCTACCAGGCCGACCCCGACAGGGTCTACGGCATGGCCTTTGCGGGTTTCGACATACGCTTCACCGTTTCTGACGGTGTGCTCACCGTGCGGGATATCATCCGCACCGCATCTGAAAAGGAGGCTCACATATGAAACGCTTCGGCTTCGGCGCAATGCGCCTGCCCATGCTCGACGGCGAGGTCGATAAGGCCCAGTTCTGCGCCATGATCGACGAATTTCTCGCCGCAGGCTTCACCTACTTTGACACCGCCCACGGTTACCTCGACGGCAAGAGCGAGCTTGCCATCCGCGACTGCCTCTGCGCACGCTATCCGCGTGAGAGCTTTCAGCTCGCCGACAAGCTTTCCGCCGGCTTTTTCAAGACGCGCGAGGAGGTCCTCCCCTTCTTCGAGGAGCAGCTGCGCTGCACCGGCGCGGGCTACTTCGACTACTACCTCATCCACGCCATGAGCGCTCAGCGCTACGATTTTTACCGCGAAGTCGGCGCCTTCGATATCATCCCCCAGCTGAAGCGCGAGGGCCGCGTGCGCCATTTCGGCATGTCCTTCCACGACAAGGCCGAGGTACTGGACCGCATACTCACCGAGCATCCGGAGCTGGAGTTCGTGCAGCTCCAGTTCAACTACCTAGACTATGAGGACCCCGTCGTCGAGAGCCGCAAGTGCTATGAGGTCTGCGTGAAGCACGGCAAAAAGGTGTCCGTCATGGAGCCTGTCAAGGGCGGCGCGCTGGCGGAGCTGCCCGCGGACGCGGGCGCCATCCTCGACGCTCTGGGCGGCGGCAGCCACGCGAGCTACGCCCTGCGCTTTGCCGAGAGCTTTGATAACGTCTTCATGGTGCTCTCGGGCATGAGCACGCTGGAGCAGATGCGCGACAACCTCGCCACGATGTCCGACTTCCGCCCGTTGGACGGCGCGGAACTCGCCGCGGTTCATAAAGTCGCCGCCACCCTGCGCGGCAAGGGGGCGATCCCCTGCACCGCCTGCCGCTACTGCACCTCGGGCTGCCCCGCGGGCATCGACATCCCCAGCTACTTCTCCTGCTTCAACTCCAAGCGCATGTTCGGCCGCCCGCAAAGCTCTGAGCGCTACGCGGAGCTGACCAAAAACGGCTCCGGCCCCAACGACTGCATCGGCTGCGGCCAGTGCGAGGAGGCATGTCCCCAGCACCTCAAGGTGCGCGAGCTGCTGCGCGAGGTAGCGGCGGAATTCGGGGAGGGCTGAGCATGCAGCCCTACGCCCTGGATTTTGCTGAGGACGTCGAAATAAACGGCAGCCGGCAGAACATACGCATACGCTCCCGCTCCCTGGCCCTGCCCGCGCTGCTGTTCCTGCACGGCGGCCCGGGCGTTACGGACCGGCATCTGGTCCTCAAAAGTTGCGAACAGCTGACCAAAAGCTGCACGCTCGTCTGCTGGGACCAGCGCGGCTGCGGCAAGAGCTTCACGCCCGCCTCACTTGGCGAGCACTTTGACATAGATACCTTTGTGGAGGACGCGCGCCAGGTGACCGAATACGTCTGCACACGGCTCGGCAAGCGTCAGATCTACATCGTGGGCCACTCCTGGGGCAGTATACTCGGCGTTCTGCTCGCCCAGAGGCACCCGGAGCGTATCGCGGGCTACATAGGCATGGGCCAGTTCTGCCAGGGTGTGGAGAACGAGCTGCTCTCCTACGAGTTCGTCCTAGCGGAGGCCGAGCGCCTGGGCGACCGCCGAGCGGTCGAAAAGCTCCGCGGCATCGGCGCGCCCGTCGAGGGGCGCTACCGCACGAAGCAGGACATGCGCATCCAGCGCGACTACCTGACCCGCTACGGCGGCGGCAACTGGCAGAAGCGCGAGGGCATCGTGCAGAGCATCCTCATGCCTCTTGTAAAAACCCCGGAATACCGTCTCTCCGAGCTGCCGGGCATGGTAAAGGGCCTGCTGCACAGCCAGGAGGAGCTGGTAGACGAGGTCGTGGCGCTTGACTTTTTCCGCGACGTGCCTGAGCTCAAAGTGCCGGTAATCCTCACTGAAGGCCGCCACGACCAGAACACGCCCGCCTCGATAGCGCACCGCTGGTACGACGGGCTGCGCGCGCCTAAGAAACAGTGGATATGGTTTGAGAACTCGGCCCACTCGCCCATACACGAGGAGCCGGAGCGCTGGTGCGAGGAAGTGCGCGCCGCGCTCTTCGGGGCCTGACATTTTGAAAGGAAGTCATTTGAATTGTACGACGAACTGACGGAAGTTGACGTCAAAAAGATGCGCGAGGAGCTGGAATACCGGCAAAACGTCCTGCGCCCGAAGCTGATCGACGACGTAAAGGTCGCGCGCGAGTTCGGGGATTTGAGCGAGAACTTCGAGTACAAGGCCGCCAAGCGCGAGAAGAACCGCAACGACAGCCGCATCCGCTATCTTGAGCGCATGATAAAGACGGCGAAGGTGATCGAGGCCCGCTCTGGCAGCAGCGAGGTCGGGCTGTTCGACCGCGTGAAGATCTACATCGAGGAGGACGACGAGGAGCGGGATATCCGCCTCGTCACCACGCTCCGGCAGAACGCGCCGCTGGGGCTTATCAGCAAGGAGTCGCCTGTGGGCGCGGCGCTGATGGGCCACAGGGTCGGCGACCGGGTCAAGGTCGAGGTGAACGAGGATTACAGTTACTACATCGTCATCCGCGAGATAGAAAGAGGCAGCGACGACGAATCGCTGCCCATAAGAGGCTACTGAAAAACCGGGGAGGCGTCAGCCTCCCCGGTCTCATTATGTGGTTTTTACTTCACGCTCTGGCAGAAGCGCATTATCATGGCCGCAGCCTGGGCGCGGGTGGCGGTGGCGAGCGGGGTCAGCGCGCCGTTCTCGTCGCCCTCGGTGAGGCCGCTGCCGCAGGCCCACTGGAAGGCGGACATGGCGTACTCGCTGATGCTCGTCGCGTCGACGTAGCTCAGGATGTTGGTATTCTCGCCGACAGAGACGTCATAGCCCTTTATCTGGGCGTAGCGGTAGAGCATGGTCACCAGCTGCTCGCGGGTGATGGCCGCAGTCGGGTTCTCACCGTCGGAGATACCGTTGGTGATGACCCACTCCTGGGCCTTGGCGTACCAG
>DVOV01000176.1 GCA_018713375.1 Candidatus Scatomorpha stercorigallinarum
CTTCGCCGGCATCATGGAGAGCCACATGCACGAGTACAAGCCCGCCGGCACCCCCGACGAGCTGGTGCGCGCCGCCATGGCCGACCCCATCGGCACCCCGACCCTGGCCGTGATGGCCGAGGGCAAGAAGAAGGTCGTCATCATCTGCTCCGACCACACCCGCCCGGTGCCCAGCAAGGTCATCATCCCCCCGATGCTGGAGGAGATCCGCAAGGGCAGCCCCGACGCCGACATCACCCTGCTGATCGCCACCGGCTGCCACCGCGAGACCACCAAGGAAGAGCTCATCAACAAGTTTGGTGAGGACATTGTCGCCAACGAGAAGATAGTCGTCCACGACTGCGACGACACCGACAACCTCGTCTGCATCGGCAAGCTGCCCAGCGGCGGCGACCTGATCGTCAACAAGCTGGCCGTCGAGGCCGACCTGCTGGTGGCCGAGGGCTTCATCGAGCCCCACTTCTTCGCGGGCTTCTCCGGCGGCCGCAAGAGCATCCTGCCCGGCATCGCCTCCCGCAAGACCGTTGTTTACAACCACAACGGCAAGTTCATCGACGATCCGCACAGCCGCACCGGCATCGTGGACGGCAACCCCATCCACAACGATATGCTGTATGCCGCCCGCGCCGCGCACCTGGCCTACATCGTGAACGTCATCAACGACTCCAACAAGACCCCCATCTACGCTGTCGCCGGCGACGTCGACCTGGCCCACCGTGTCGGCCGCGAGTTCCTGAGCAGCCAGTGCCAGGTGCCCGCAAACATGAGCGACATCGTCATCTCCACCAACGGCGGCTATCCGCTGGACCAGAACATCTATCAGTCCGTCAAGGGCATGACCGCCGCTGAGGCCACCGTCAAAGAGGGCGGCGTCATCATCATGCTCAGCAAGTGCAACGACGGCCACGGCGGCAAGGTTTTCTATGAGACCTTCCGCGACGAGAAGAATCTGCAGCGCATGATGGACACTTTCATCGCCACTCCGCCCACCGAGACCATCATCGACCAGTGGCAGAGCCAGATTTTCGCCCGTCTGCTGATGCGCGCCACCGTTGTGTTTGTCTCCGACGCCCCGGACGACATGGTCTCCGACCTGCACATGGTCCCGGCCCACTCCATGGAGGAGGCCCTGGCCAAGGCCGACGAGATCCTCGCCGCCAAGGGCATCAAGGACGGCTCCATCCTCTCCATCCCCGACGGCGTGTCCGTCATGGTGGTGTGAGAGCCGGCACAGCGCTAATAACTTACCCGGCATGACCTACGCGCCGGCCCTGCCGGGCCGGCGCGGTTTTCATAACCAAAAGACGGTTGTGAGCAGGCCGAAGGGCCTGTAAAAGCAAGCAAGCGGAGGTTTTTGCATTGAAAAAAGCGGTTCTTATACCCGATTCCTTTAAGGGCACCATGTCTTCCACCCGCGTTTGCCAGCTCATAGCGGAGCGCATCGAGAAGATATTCCCCGGCTGCGCCGTGCAGTCCATCCCCGTCGCGGACGGTGGCGAGGGCAGCGTTGACGCCTTCCTCACCGCCGTTGGCGGCGAGAAGGTGACCAGGACCGTCACCGGCCCCTGGTTTGAGCAGTGCGAGGGCTACTACGGGCTGATCGACGGCGGCGCCACCGCCGTGCTCGAGATGGCAGCCGCGGCCGGCCTGCCCATGGTGGGTGACCACAAGGACCCCAGCGGCACCACGACCTACGGCGTGGGCGAGCTGATAGCGGACGCGGCCCGCAGCGGGGCCAAAAAGCTCGTCGTCGGCCTCGGCGGCAGCGCCACGAACGACGGCGGCTGCGGCGCGGCCGCTGCCGCGGGCGTCAAGTTCTACAACGCCGCGGGAGAGAGCTTCGTGCCCGTGGGCGGCACGCTGAAGGACATCGAGCGCATCGACATGTCCAGCCGCGACCCGGCGCTGAACAGCGTGGAGATCGTCACCATGTGCGACATAGACAACCCGATGTACGGCAAGACCGGCGCGGCCTATATCTTCGGGCCCCAGAAGGGCGCCGACCCGGCGATGGTCGAGTCGCTCGACCAGGGGCTGAGGCATCTGGCCGAGGTCATCAAGCGCGACGTGGGCGTCGACGTGGCCGAAATCCCCGGCGCGGGCGCGGCGGGCGCCATGGGCGCCGGCATGGTGGCCTTCTTCGGCTCCCGGCTGCAGATGGGCATCGAGACCGTGCTCGACACCGTGGGCTTCGACGAGGCTATCAAGGACGCCGACGTTATTTTCACCGGCGAGGGCAAGATAGACTCCCAGAGCCTGCGCGGCAAGGTCGTCATCGGCGTGGCCCGCAGGGCGGTGAAGCAGGCGAAGCCCGTTATCGCCATCGTCGGCGGCGCGGACTACGACGTTGACGCCGCCTATGGCGAGGGCGTGACGGCCATCTTCCCGATAAACCGCCTGCCGCAGGACTTCTCTGTGCTCAAGGAGCACTCCGAGGAGAACCTGGCCTTCACAGCGGAGAACGTGCTGCGCACCATGCGCATGGCCGGAATGTGAGGCGCGGCATGAAGCCGATCCTTGCGATAACAATGGGCGACCCGGCGGGCGTCGGGCCGGAGATATCCGTCAAAGCCCTCGCCAAGAGCGAGGTCTATGGTTACTGCCGGCCGCTCGTCGTGGGCTCGCCAGTCATAATGGAGCGCGCGAAGGGCTTCGTGGGGATGCCGGAGATCGCCATCCATGAGATAAAGTCCGTCTCCGAGGCCAAGTTCGAGTGCGGCACCATCGACGTGCTTGACCCGGGCCTGGAGGGCATGGAGCAGGTCGTCCCCGGCAAGGTGAGCGCCCTGGCGGGCGACGCGGCCTTCAAATGCGTGGTCAAGGCCATCGAGCTGGCCATGGCCAAGGAAGTTGACGGCACCGTCACCAACCCGCTGAACAAGGAGGCCATCAACCTCGCCGGGCACCACTTCTCCGGGCACACGGAGATCTATGCGCACTACACCAACACCAAGAAGTACACCATGATGCTCGTGCATGAGAACATGCGCGTCGTCCACGTCTCCACCCACGTCTCGCTGCGCGAGGCCTGCGACCGCGTGAAGAAGGACCGCGTGCTGGACTGCATCCGCATCGCGGCGGACGCCTGCCGCAAGCTGGGCATTGAAGACCCGCGCGTGGGCGTGGCCGGGCTCAACCCGCACTGCGGCGAGAACGGCATGTTCGGCCGCGAGGACCTGGACGAGATCGCCCCGGCGGTGGAGGCCGCCAAGGCGGAGGGCATCGACTGCACCGGCCCCGTGGCGCCCGACACCGTGTTCAGCAAGCTGCGCGGCGGCTGGTTCGACGTGGTCGTGGCCATGTACCACGACCAGGGGCACATACCGATGAAGGTCGTGGGCTTCGTCTATGACCAGGAGAAGAAGGAATGGGGCGCCGTGGCGGGCGTGAATATCACCTGCGGGCTGCCCATCATCCGCGTCAGCGTTGACCACGGCACGGCCATGGGCCACGCGGGACACGGCAACGCCAGCGAGCTGAGCCTGATAAACTCCATCGAGTGCGCCACTCAGTTCGCGCTGCACTGGGAGTGATAGAATGGACAGATATCTGATAATAGCCGACGATTTCACCGGCGCTAACGACACAGGCGTGCAGCTGCGCCGCCGCGGCCTGCCCACGAGCGTCATCTTCGCGGGCAAGAAGCTGCCGGAGGGCGACTGCGTGGTGATAGACACCGAGAGCCGCGGCGTTTCCCCCGAGGAGGCGGCCGAGGCCGTTACGCTCGCCTGCGCGGAGGTCAACTTTGACGACTATAAGTACGTCATCAAGAAAGTGGACTCCACCCTGCGTGGCAACATCGCCGCCGAGGTGGCCGCCATGGACGCGGCCTATAAGCCGGAGCTCATCATTTTCATGCCCGCGCTGCCCGCGCTGGGCCGCACCACCGAAAACGGCGTCCACTGCCTTAAAGGCGTGCCCCTGACGGAGACGGAGCTCGCCAAGGACCCCAAGAACCCCGTCCGCGAGGACAACATCAACAGGTTGCTGGCCGCGGCCTATACGGAGAACGTCACGCACGTCTCGCTCGGCGAGATACGCAACGGGTTCGCCATCGAGGGCGGGCGCGTCTTTACCTTCGACAGCGTCTCCGACCAGGACATGCAGGCCGTCATCGCGGCTGCCAAGGCCACGGGCAAGCGCACGCTGTATATCGGCACGGCCGCCATGGCCGACAACATCATGGCCCTGGAGAGCACGGTGGCGCCTGTGATGGGCGTCATCGCCAGCGTCAGCGACGTATCCGGCGGGCAGGTGCGCGCGGCGGAGGCCGCGGGCGTCAAGAGCGTGGTCGTGCCCTTCCACGAGATACTCTCCGGCGCCAAGGGGCAGGCCGAGTATGTGAACGCCACCGTGGAGAGCCTGAAGGCCGGGCACGACACCATGCTCGTCAGCAGCAGCACACTCAGCCGCAGCGAGCTCGAGGCCGCCAAGGCCGAGGGCGAGCGCCAGGGCATGAGCCTGCCGCAGGTGAGCGACTATGTGCGCTTCACGATGGGCGAGATGGCCGCCGCCGTGCTCGGCGAGTGCGCCGTCAGCGGCGTGTTCGTAACGGGCGGTGACACGGCGCTGGGCCTGCTGGAGAGCCTGGGCGCGGACGGCTCGGAGATACTCTCCGAGGTCAGCGTGGGCATCCCCATGATGCGCCTCATCGGCGGAAAGGCCGCTGGCGTGAAGATGGTCACAAAGGCGGGCGCTTTCGGCACGCCGGACGCCATCAACAACGCCTTCCGCAAGCTCAAGGAAGCCTGAAATAAAGAGTGAGGCCGGGCCGCCGACGCGGCCCGGCGGAAAGGAAAGTAAATGAGCACTATTCACGCGGTCCATATCGACGACAAGGACTCCTGCGTCACCGTCACCGAGCCCGTCAAGGCCGGGGACACCGTGGAGTACCACCTGGCGGACGGCACGGTGGAGACCGTTACCGCCCTGGGCGACTCGCCCATCTATCACAAGATCGCCATCGTGGACGTGCCGGAGGGCGGATTCGTCTACAAGTACGGCCAGAAGATCGGCATAGCCAGCTGTGATATCAAAAAGGGCGACTACGTCCACACCCACAATTTGAAGCCCGTCGGGCACCTGCAGGAGGCGTGAACATGGATAAGACCACTTTTATGGGCTATAAGCGCCCCTACGGCCGCGTCGGCATCCGCAACCACGTCGTGGTCATGCCCGGCGTCAACTGCGCGGAGATCGCCGCCAGGCGCATCGCTGAGAGCTGCAAGGGCTCCACGCTGCTCACCAACCCCTACGGCTGCGTGCAGAGCCAGGGCGACACGCAGATCACGCTGAAGATCCTTGCCGGCCTGCTCGCCAACCCGAACGTACACAGCGTGCTCATCGTCGGCCTCGGCTGCGAGACCATGCAGAAGGACATGTACCTCAACGCCGTGGAGGAGCGCTCCCCCGGCAAGCGCGTGGAGTATATCTCCATCCAGCAGTGCGGCGGCATCGGCCGCACGGTGGCAAAGGGCATCTCCATCGTCCAGGAGCTGATGGCGGAGGCCGAAAAGTGCAAGCGCGAGCCCTGTCCCATCGGCGAGCTGATGCTCGGCCTCGAGTGCGGCGGCAGCGACCCCACGAGCGGCATCTGCGCCAACGTGGCGCTGGGCATCGTCTCCGACCGGCTGGTCGATATGGGCGGCAGCAGCGTCATCAGCGAGACCAGCGAGGCCATCGGCGCCGAGCACATCCTCAAGGCCCGCGGCGCCACGCCGGAGATCGGCCAGAAGATCTATGACACCATCAAGTGGAAGGACGACGCCTACCGCGAGATGGGCGAGGACATCCGCAACTCCAACCCGACGCCGGGCAACATCCGCTCCGGCCTCACCACGCTGGAGGAGAAGAGCCTGGGCTGCATCAACAAGAGCGGCACGCGGCCCTTCACCGGCTGCTACGCCTATGGCGAGATGATCACCACCCGCGGCCCCGCCTTCCTGGAGACCGGCGCTTACGACCCGCTCTCCACCATCGGCGAGCTCGCCAGCGGCTGCCAGACCGTGGCCTTCACCACCGGCATGGGCAACCCGATGGGCTGCGCCGTGGGCCCGGTCATAAAGATAACCGGCAACCACCAGACCTATGAGTGGATGAACGACCTGCTCGATTTCGACTGCAGCGCCAGCCTGCGCGGCGAAAAGAGCCACGCCCAGGTGGCGGACGAGCTCTTCGACCTCATAATCGACGTCTGCGAGGGCAAGCTGACCAAGGCGGAGATCAACGGCTCCGACATCAACACCATCGACCACTACAATATGCTCTGCTGAGGGCATGGAAAAATGCGAGGGCCGCCCCGCGCGGGCGGCCCTTTGCGGGTTTTCGAGGTATGCTATGAAGAAAAAATTCGTTTTGGACATCCTGAAAGAGGTCGAGGCCGGAAGGCTCTCGGCCGACGACGCTCTTACCCGCCTGAAGCTCGAGCCAATAGAGGAGCTCGGCTTCGCGCGCGTGGACCTGCACCGGGAACTGCGCCAGGGCGCGACCGAGGTGATCTACGGCGCGGGGAAGACGCCGGAACAGATTTCGAAAATTATCGGCGCGTTGATGGACAACGGCGCGCCCACCGTGCTCACCACGCGCATGGCGCAGGAGGCGGCGGACTATGTGGGCGAGCGGCATGAGCTGCGCTACGACCCCGTTTCACGCGTGGGCATCGCCGGCGAGATACCGGAGCCGGACGGCGTGGGCACCATAGTCGTCGCCACCGGCGGCACGACGGACATCCCCGTGGCGGAAGAGGCGGCGCTGACCGCCGAGGCGCTGGGGAACCGCGTGAAGCGCCTCTATGACGTGGGCGTTTCCGGCATCCACCGCCTGCTCGAGCACGCGGACGACATCGTCACCGCCCGCTGCATCGTGGCCGTGGCCGGCATGGAGGGAGCGCTGCCGAGCGTCATCGGCGGGCTTGCCGACTGCCCGGTGATCGCCGTTCCCACCAGCGTGGGCTATGGCGCCGCATTTGGCGGCGTGGCGGCGCTTTTGAGTATGCTGAATTCCTGCGCCAGTGGCCTGTCCGTGGTCAACATCGACAACGGCTTCGGGGCGGGCTATCTGGCCAGTATGATAAATCACCTGTGAGGACCGAGCAATGAGAACACTTTATCTTGACTGCGGCATGGGCGCGGCGGGCGATATGCTGATGTCCGCGCTCTATGAGCTGGCGCCCGACCGCGAGGGCTTTTTGCGCAAAATGGCGGAGCTGGGCCTGCCCGGCGTGGAGGTGAAGCTCGCGCGCGCGGAGAGCCACGGCATCGCCGGCACGCACGCTGCCGTGACCGTACACGGCCTGGAGGAGGACGAGCACCTGCACGGCCACGAGGGGCACGGACATGGCCATGAGCAGCCCCACGAACATCCGCATGAGCACGGGCACGACCACGGGCACGAACATGAGCATGACCACGGCCACGGGCATGTTCATGAGCACGAGCATGAGCATGAGCACGCTCACGAACACGAACACGGCCACCACCATCACGGGCCGCACCTGAGCGACGTCCTGGCGCTCATCGGCTCGCTGCCGGTGTCCGAGCGCGTGAGGGAGGACGCCTGCGCGGTCTACCGCGCCATCGCGGAGGCCGAGGGCGAGGCGCACGGCGCCGCGCCGGACATGGTGCACTTCCACGAGGTGGGCTCGCTGGACGCCATCGCCGACGTGGTCGGCGTCTCGCTGCTGATGGAGGCGATTGCGCCGGAGCGCGTGGTGGCCTCGCCTGTGCGCGTGGGCTATGGCACTGTGCGCTGCGCGCACGGGCTGCTGAGCGTCCCCGCGCCGGCCACGGCCTCGCTGCTCAAGGGCGTGCCCATCTATGCCGGCGCTCTGGAGGGCGAGATGTGCACCCCCACGGGCGCGGCGCTGCTGAAGCACTTCGCCACGGAGTTCGGGCACATGCCGGAGATGGAGACGGAGGCCGTCGGCGTGGGCCTGGGGACGCGCGATTTCGGCACGCCCAACTGCCTGCGCGCCTTTCTGGGCGAGAGCCGGGGCGGGCTGCCGCGCGTGAGCGAGCTCAGGTGCAACATCGACGACGCCACGCCCGAGGAGCTGGGCTTTGCCATGGACGTGCTGCTGGAAAACGGCGCGCTGGACGTGTTCACCGTGCCCATCGGCATGAAGAAAAACCGCCCCGCCACCCTTCTCTGCTGCCTTTGCACGACGGACAGGGAAGAGGAGATGGGCCGGCTGCTGCTGCGCCATACGCCCACGCTGGGCGTGCGCATCTACCGCCCGGAGCGGATGACGCTAAGCCGCGGCATCGAGACGGCGGAAACGCGCTTCGGCCCCGTGCGCGTCAAGACCGCAGAGGGCTGGGGCGTGAGCAAGCGGAAGGCGGAGTATGACGACATCGCCCGCATCGCCCGCGAAAACGGCCTCACGCTGGCCGAGGCGCGCGCTGAGGCGGAAAAGTGACATAACGGCTTGAATGAGCCGTATTTTGCTGGTATAATCAGAACGCAAAAAATTTTTTCCGGGCGGTGCAATAAAACGCGCCGCCCAGGCATTATTATGGCAGTCAGGAGGTCGCGGCCTTGTTGATGATGCTTGGAGCTACGCTTTCCGGAGGCGGAGCGGAGGCGCTCGAACGTTGCCTTGTCCGTATGGCGGACGGGGACACAGACGCCCTTTCCGGGCTCTATGAGAGGACGCACGCGGCCATATACGGCTACGCGCTATCACTCCTGAAGAATGTACAGGACGCCGAGGACGTAATGCAGGACACCTTTGTAAAGGCGTTTCACTCCGCGGGGCAATACAAAAGCTCCGGCAAACCCATGGCCTGGCTGATGACCATCGCCCGCAACGAGGCGCTGATGCGCATCCGCGGCCGGGGGAGGACGGTCTCGATGTCCCCGGAGGACTGGCAGGAACAGTTCGCCGACCAGCCGGACGTCTCGCAGGAGGATATGCTGACACTGAAAGCCCTGCTGGAGACGCTCTCCGACGAGGAGCGGGAGATTGTCACGCTGCATGCGCTCACCGGGCTCAAGCACCGGGAGATCGCCGCCATGCTGGACCTGGCATTGCCCACTGTCCTGTCGAAGTACAACCGCGCCATAAAAAAGCTTGGGAAGTCCCTTGAGGAGGCTGAGTGATGGACAACGAAAAGCTCGAACAGCGCATACGCGACCTGGCCGGGCACGCCGCGCCCGATAAGCTCGGCGACATACTCGCAGCCTGTCAGCAGGACGCCCGGAAAGGAACGATAATCGATATGAATACCGAAGTGAAGAAGAGGAGACCCCGTTGGACGGCCATCGTTGCCGTCGCCGCTGCCGTCGCGCTCATCTGCGCCGCCGGCTTTATAGGCTACGGCTACGGCCGCACCGCCGCCCCCACCGAGGATTCGGTGATCATGCTCGACGTCAACCCCAGCGTGTCCATCAGCGTGGACGCGGAGGAGAAGGTCCTCGCCGTCACGCCGCTGAACGCGGACGGCAACATCGTCGTCGGCGACATGGACTTCACCGGCTCCAGCCTGGACGTGACGGTGAACGCCCTCATCGGCTCCATGCTGCTGAACGGCTATATCGACGACATCACGAACTCCATCCTGGTCACCGTTGAGAACGGCGACGCCGCCCGCGCGGCCACATTGCAGGAGCGCGTGACGGCCCTCGTCAGCGGCGCGCTGAGCAGCGACGGCCTGCAGGCTTCCGTCATCAGCCAGACGGTCACGCAGAGCAGCGAGCTGAGCGCCCTTGCCCAGCAGTACGGCATCTCCGAGGGCAAGGCGGAGCTCATCCGCAAGGTCGTGCTGCTCGATCCCACGCTTACTTTCGAGACGCTTGCCGGGCTGAGCGTGAACGACATCTCCCTGATAGCCGACTCCCGCTCGCTGAGCGATTCCACCGTGACCCAGACCGGCTCCGCCAGCGACAAGGGCTACATCGGCGAGGAGGCCGCAAAGGCCGCCGCCTATGCCCACGCAGGCGTTTCCGCCGCGGATGTCAGCTATTCCTACGTTGATTACGACAGCGAGAACGGCATCATGGTCTACGAGGTGAAGTTCCTGGCCGGGGACGTGGAGTACGAGTACGACATCAGCGCGCTCGACGGCGCCATCGTCAAGTATGAGCGCGACCAGAGCGGCAGCGGGCTGAGCAGCCCAAACGCGAGCAGCGACTATATAGGCGAAGCCGCCGCCAAGGCCGCCGCGCTGGAACACGCGGGCCTCAGCGAGAGCGACGTCACCTGGACGAAGGCCAGCTTTGACCGCGAGAACGGCATAATGATCTATGAGATAGAATTCATCACCGCCGACGCCGAGTACGATTACGAAGTCAACGCCCTCACGGGCGCGATCGTCAAGTCCGAGCGTGAGGTGCGCCGCGCCCCCGCCGGCAGCCAGGGCGCCGTGGCCCCGCCGGTGCAGACGGGCGCCGTCTCCATGGACGATTACATCGGCGAAGAGGCCGCCAGGGCCGCCGTGCTGGAGCACGCGGGCGTCGCCTCTGCCGACGCCACCTGGACCAAGTGCGCGCTGGAGCGCGAGAACGGCGTGATGGTCTATGAGCTCGATTTCTTCACGGCAGAGGCCAAGTATGACTACGAGGTGAACGCCACCAGCGGCGAGATCGTCAAGTCCGAGCGCGAGGTACGCGGCAGCGGCGCGGCCCAGGCCGGCGCGGGCACCACGGACAGCTATATCGGCGTGGACGCGGCCAAGGCCGCCGTGCTGGAGCACGCGGGCGTCGCCGCCGCCGATGCCACCTGGATAAAGACCGAGCAGGACTGGGAGCACGGCGTGATGGTCTATGACCTCGATTTCATCACGGCTGACGCCGAGTATGACTACGAGGTGAACGCCAGCACGGGCGCGATACTCAAGTCCGAGCGCGAGGCGCGCCCCGCCGCCTCCCAGGGCGGCACCCAGACGGGCGGCGCGGCTGCCGGCGGCACTACCGCCGGGGGCTACATCGGCGAGGCCGCGGCCAAGGCCGCCGCGCTGGGCCACGCCGGCGTGGCCGAGGGCGACACCTACCAGATGAAAGTAGAGCTCGACCGCGACGACGGGGTCTATCTCTACGAGGTGGAGTTCAAGGCCGGCGGCATGGAGTATGAGTACGAGATCGACGCCTACAGCGGCGCCGTGCTCAAGGCCGAGCGCGATTACGACGACTGATAAAGGCTGTTACTGAAAAGCGGGGAGCTTCAGCTCCCCGCTTTTTTATTTTCCTGCTTGACAAATGAAATTAGAATGTATATAATATTTTTAGAAATATTCTAAAAGGCTGAGGCACATGACAAAATACGAAAAGGAGATATACCGCATCGTCAACAGCTCGCGGGATCACATGACGGCGGAGCAGATGTTTTCTGCCCTGCGCGAGGTCTACCCGACGGTGTCGCTGGCGACGATCTACAACAACCTCAACCGCCTGTGCGAAGCGGGGCTGCTGCGGCGCATCAGCGTCGAGGGCTCGCCGGAGCGCTTCGACCGCGCGGAGAAGCACGACCACCTGGTCTGCGAGCGCTGCGGGCGGTTGGCGGACGTGAGTTTTGACGACCTGACCGCCTCGCTGCGCGCTCAGCTGGGCGAGGACTTTTCCTACTACGACCTGAAGGTGTATTACCTCTGCCCGCAGTGCCGGGCGGAGCAGTGTAAGACGGACGAGAAAGGAGAATGCGAGTGAAGTACGTATGTAAGGTCTGCGGCTACGTCTATGACGAGGAGCGCGAGGGCAAGCCGTTCGGCGAGCTGCCGGAGGACTGGCGCTGTCCCGTGTGCACCGCGCCCAAGACAGCGTTCGAGAGTGCGGGCGGCGGGCCGCAGGAGCCGGAGGCGAAGGCAAAAGCTGAGCCGGCGCCCGTAATGGAGCCGGCGGAGGAATTGCGGGAGCTGACGGCCGGGGAGCTGGCTGCGCTGTGCTCAAACCTGGCGCGCGGCTGCGAGAAGCAGTACAACGAGGGCGCGGCGGCGCTCTACCGCGAGCTGGCGGACTATTTTGCCGCCGTGACGCCGCCCGTGCCGGAGGCGGAGGTGGCGGCGCTGGCCGCCGAGCTGAAGGCGGACCTCACGCAGCGCTATCCCGCCGCCAGGGAGGCGGCCGCGGCGCAGGGCGACCGGGGCACGCTGCGCGTGTGTACCTGGGGCGAGAAGGTGACGAATATGCTCGCTTCGCTGCTGGATATGTACCGGAGCGGGGGCGAGGAGGCCTTTAAGGACAGGAAACTCTGGCTCTGCACGGTGTGCGGATTCATCTACGCCGGCGAACAGCCGCCGAAGATCTGCCCGGTGTGCAAGGTGCCGGAGTGGAAATTCGAGCGCGTTTGAAGGGGGCGGAAGTATGAAAAAAGTTGCTGTACGCAATCTCAGGCTCTGCACAAAGGACTGCCTGTGCCTGTACGTCTGCCCCACGGGCGCGACGGACACCGAGGACAGCGTCATCGACGTGAGCAAGTGCATCGGCTGCGGCGTATGCGCCGGGGCCTGCCCCAGCGGGGCCATATCCATGGTGCCGGAGGAGTACCCGCCCCAGCAGCCGAAGGACGAGGCCGTGCTGGAAAAGACGCGCGCGCTGACGTCCAGCAAGGCGCGCGAGGAAAAAATGGCCCGTCAGCTGGCGGAGAACGCGCCGGAGGGGCTGAAGAGGCTGATGAAGGCCGCCGCCGGCTCGATGCGGCTGGTGAACGAGGACCTGCTGCGCGAGTCGCGCTATATGCTGCCGCAGAGCGCGGCGGCGCACGAGCTGCTTGAGAGGCTCGTGGCCGCGCCGCCCACGGGCTTCCCTGTGGAGGCGGCGAAGAAACTGCTGGAAATGATACCCTGTAACGAAGAAAGGAAGGAAAAAGATATGAACAAGTACGCCGGGACCCAGACTGAGAAGAACCTCGAGGCCGCTTTCGCCGGAGAGAGCCAGGCACGCAATAAATACACCTATTTCGCCTCCGTCGCAAAAAAGGAGGGCTACGAGCAGATCGCCGCGCTGTTCCAGAAGACCGCCGACAATGAGAAGGAGCACGCGAAGATGTGGTTCAAGGAGATGAACGGCATCGGCAATACGGCGGAAAACCTCCTGCACGCCGCGGAGGGCGAGAATTACGAGTGGACGGACATGTACGACGGCTTTGCCAAAACGGCGGAGGCCGAGGGCTTCCCCGAGCTGGCGGCCAAGTTCCGCCTGGTGGCGGCCATCGAGAAGCACCACGAGGAGCGCTACCGCGCGCTGCTGCGCAATGTGGAGATGGCCGAGGTGTTCGCCAAGAGCGAGGTCAAAGTGTGGGAGTGCCGCAACTGCGGGCACATCGTCGTCGGCGCCAGCGCGCCGGAAGTCTGCCCCACCTGCAACCATCCGCAGAGCTACTTCGAGCTCAACTGCGAGAACTATTGAGGCGCAACAAAAAAGGGGAAAGCCCGCGGGCTTTCCCCTTTTTCTGCCCGGCGGGAGCCGGGTGCTTTTTTTATCAGCCGAGGGCCTCAAGGTCGGCCTTGAAGGCGGCCAGGCTCTC
>DVOV01000177.1 GCA_018713375.1 Candidatus Scatomorpha stercorigallinarum
GGAGGGGTGCCGAAAGTCTGCGGTTCTTTGATAAGATGCGCAAACCTCCAACACCCCTCCGTCGCCTGCTGCGCAGGCGCCACCTCCCCTGCACGGCAGGGGAGGCTTTTACGTCGCGTAGAACAAAAGCCGGGGAGCGAGAGCTCCCCGGCTTTTCTGTTATAAGTTCCCGCCCGCTCACCGTAGGACAGGCCGCAGGCAAATGCCTCCACACGCAGTGTGGAATTCTTCAACGGTGATGGCCCAGGCCGCGTCCAGCAGGGCGGCGCGAAAGCTGCCGGGGCCGCGGCCGGCGGCGTTTTCCTCCGCCCGGGCGGCGCAGAGCTTCCAGAAGGCGGAGGCCAGCGCGGCGGCGGCGGTCATGTCCGGCTCCACGGCGGCGAAGGCCCCACAGAGGACGGAGAGCATACAGCCCGTGCCCGTCACGTAGGCCATCAGCGCGCTGCCGCCGGGCATGGCGTAGGCCGTGCCGTCCGGCCCGGCGGCGATGTCCTGCGGGCCCGTGAGCAGCACGGAGCGGCCCAGCGCCGCGGCCAGGGCGCGCGCCGTGGCGGCGCGCTCGTCCTCGCTGGCGCGTTCGGGGCTGTCCACGCCCTGCTCGCGGCCGGAAAGGCTCAAAAGCGCCCGCGCTTCCGCCAGGTTGACGCGCACGATGCCCCGCGCGGGGATCTCCAGCAGCCCGCGCACGCGGCGCAGCCGCCAGGGGCTGGCGCCCACGCCCACGGGGTCGATGACCACGGGCCGCCCCTCCGCGCCGGATATGCGCGCGCAGGCGAGCGCGGCGTCGAACTTGGCCTCGTCCGGCGTGCCGGTGTTCAGCACCTCCGCGCTGCTCGCGCGGGAGATGTCTGCCATCTCCTCCACGGCCTGGGCCATGATGGGGCTGGCACCCACGGCGAGCGCCACGTTGGCGCAGTCGTTGGCGGTGACGATATTCGAGATGCAGTGTATGAGCGGCCGCTTTGCGCGCAGCTCGCCCAGTCGTTTGAAGTCAGGCATTATTGGCGTTCGGGTCGAGCGTGCGCTGCATCCGCTTGAGCGCACCGCCCGCCTGCAGGGCGAAAACGAGCGCGCCGGCGATCAGCGAGCCGACAAAGGTGGAGATGAAGAAGGGGATGATGTACGCCGTGACGGCGACGGTGGCGGCGTCCACATTATTCATGAAAAGCGTGGCCACCGGGTAGGCGCAGAGGCCGCCCAGTACGCCGGTGCCGAGCATCTCGGCCACGAGGGTGGCGGTGACGGCCAGCGCGGGCCTGCGGTTTTTCAGCAGCATATAGACCAGCCCGCAGCAGAGCGCGCCGACCATGCTGCCGGGGAAGGCCATCAGCGAGCCGACGCCAAGCAGGTTGCGCAGAAGGCTGGCGCAGAAGGCCACGCCCACGCCCCAGGCGGGGCCCAGGAACACGGCGCAAAGCACGTTAACCATGTGCTGCGTGGGCGAGCAGTTGCTGCCCAGGAAGGGAAACTGGATAAATACGCTGCCGACGACGGCAACGGCGACGAAGATGGCTGCGATGGCGAGCTTTTTGGTTTTTACTGACTGCATGTTTTCCACTCCTTGAAAAGATGTGCGCGGTCGAACGGCATATGCAGCGTTCCCCCGCGGGCGGGATCATCAAGTCCCCGCCGGGCCTGTCGGTCGAGGCTCGCTGGCCTCCTCTCACGCCGGAACACGGCTTCCCATCGCTGCATATTTGGCCCGGGCGCAGGGCGCTCCCCCTCCGCCCGGCACGGGCTCGCGCCCGAACGCCGTCGTTTTTTTGCCGCGCTCCTCCTCCTTTCAAGGTCTTGCGGGTACGCAAAAAGGCCCCCTTACGGGAGCCCCGGCTCAGCGCATTGACTCCCTACGTCGGCATTACCCGCATCAGGTCCAAGGGTCGAAGCTCGCGCTTCCTCTCAGCCCGCGAAGGGCTCCCCCGTTTTTACGCGGATATTATCTCACTGCGCGCGGCCTTTGTCAAGCGCGCGGGGCAAATATGCGCGGGGGTATTGCATTTTCTCCCTCGCAGTAGTATGATGTACCTGAACTTGACAATGGGGAGTCCGTAAAGCCGGGCTGAGAGGGGGCCGCCGAGGCCCCGACCCTTACACCTGATTTGGATCATGCCAACGTAGGGAAATCATGGCTTTCGCCGCGGACGTACCGTTACTGGTGTGCCGCGGCGGCATTGTTTTATGGGGTGATATCTATGACTATCGCGCGGGAGCGCTATGCGCTCTACGCCGTCACCGACCGCGTGCGCGCGCACACGGCCGAAGAGCTGCTCGCGCAGGCCGCGGCTGTCATCCGCGGCGGCGCGCAGATCGTGCAGCTGCGGGAAAAGGAGCTGCCCTTCGGCGAGTTCCTCGAAGAGGCGCGGCAGTTCGTCGCCCTCTGCCGCGAGCTGGGCGCGGTGAGCATCATCAACGACAACGTGGAGATCGCGCGCCTGACGGGCGCGGACGGCGTGCACGTGGGCCAGGAGGACATGGCCGCGGCCCGCGCGCGGGAGATACTGGGCCCGGGCAAGCTGGTCGGCGTCTCCGCGCACACGGTGGAGGAGGCCCGCGCGGCGTATGAGATGGGCGCGGACTACCTCGGCACCGGCGCGGCCTTCGTCACCGGCACCAAGACGGACGCCAAGCCCATAGAGCGCGCCACGATACGCGCCGTGACGTCCTCCGTGCCCATCCCCGTGGTGGCCATCGGCGGCATCACGCGCGGCAACCTGCCGGAGCTGGCCGGGCTCGGCCTGGCCGGCGCGGCCGTGGCCTCCGCCCTCTTCGCCCAGGACGACCCGGAAGCCGCCGCAAGGGCCCTGCTCCCGATTTGCCGGAGCCTCTGAACGGCGCATGGATACTGGACTTTCCTAACGGTCGAGCGCCAAAACGGGCCGGATCCGTTGACAAGCGGCCGTGCGCGGCGCTATGCTTCGCACAGACCTGCAGGCAACCGAAGGGAGGCCCAAAAAATTGGACAACGAAAACAGGAGATCCTTTGGTGAGTTCATCGCCGTGCGCCGGCGCGCGCTGGGAATGACCCAGCGCGAATTCGCCGACCGGCTGTTCGTCACCGGCTCCGCCGTCAGCAAATGGGAGCGCGGAGTTTCCCAAAGTTAAAGATACCACATCAATCCCACGCGGACTTTTGCTCAACCGATACAGCCGGAGGGCTGGATAACAAGAAA
>DVOV01000178.1 GCA_018713375.1 Candidatus Scatomorpha stercorigallinarum
CGGACATGTCCGCCACGGACGGCATGGACAAGCTGCGCGAGGCCATAGACGAACTGAAAGGACGAGGGGAACAGCTGGAGCTGGAAATGGACGCCGGAGGTGGTGACGCTTGACCGTTGTGCTTTGGATACTGCTCGCGCTGCTGGCGCTGATCGTGTTCGTGCTCGCCGTGCCCTTTGGCGCGCATGTGGCGTACATTGGCGGCGAGCTGGCGGTGGACGCGCGGGTGATGGGCATAAATATCGGCATCATCCCGCAGAAGGAGCGGAAGAAGCCCAAAAAGGAAAAGAAACCGCGAGAAAAGAAACCCAAAAAGGAGAAAAAGCCCGCCGCCGAAGCGCCGGCGGAGAAGAAAAAGGGCCTGCCGATGGGGCTCACGAAGGAGCAGATACCCGAGCTTTTGAAGCTCGCGTTCTATACGCTCGACCGCTTCCGCAGGAAGTTCACGGTGAACTATTTGATGGTACGCTTCGTCGCCGCCTGCGAGGATCCATATGACACGGCGATGCTGTACGGTTACGCCAACGCGGCGGCCGGCATCGTCGAGGGGCTGTCCGGCCGGGGATGGGACATCCGGCGGAGGGACATCCAGGTGGGCGTCGATTTTGAGAGCACCGAGTGCCGCGCGGACGCGGAGGTCACGGTGACTATCAGCCTGGGACGGATACTGGCCGTGCTGCTCGCGGCCGGGTTTGGCTTTATAAAAATCAAACGCGCCGCCGGCAAGGCCGCAGCGGCCGAAAAGGCAGAAAGGAAGGATAACGATGGAACAGATGCAGACCCCAATGGCGGAATTCCTGCAGGCCAGCATGGCTAAGATCAAGGAGATGGTGGACGTCAACACCGTCGTCGGCGAGCCCATAACGACGCCGGACGGCGTGACGCTCGTGCCCGTCTCCCGCGTCAGCCTCGGCTTCGGGCACGGAGGCAGCGACCTCGTCAAGCAGCGCAACGGCTTCGCCGGGGGCAGCGGAGCGGGCATACGCATCGAGCCCATCGGCTTCCTCATCGTCAAGGAGGGCTCGGTGAGGATGCTCAACATCCTGCCGCCGGCCAATACCACGCTCGACCGCGTGATCGACATGGTGCCGCTGCTCATCGACAAGGCCGAGCAGTTCCTGGACAAAAAGGCCGGGGACAAGCGCGCGGCTGCGGCCGAGAGCTCCGCCCGGGAGGCCGCCGATGTGGCCGCCGAGGCGGTGGCCGAGCAGATGGACAGGGCATAAGCCGGCGTCCGGATGGGGATAATAAGCACCGCCATTTTCAGGAGGTGCTCAAAGGGTGAAAAAGCTCTTATCCCCATTGCTGGCGCTGCTGGCGGCGCTCGCGGCGGCTACGCCGACTTTCGCGGCGCAGGATGCGCCCGCTGTCTCGGCCCAGGCGGCGGTGGTCATCCATGCGGACACGCTGGAGACGCTGTATGAAAAAAACGCCGACGAGCCGATGCTCATCGCCAGCGTGACCAAGCTGATGACGGCGCTGGTGGCGCTGGATGAGTGCGCGCCGGGCGATATGGTTGACATAACGCCGGAGATGTGCGGCATCGAGGGCTCGTCGATGTATCTGCGCGCCGGCGAGCGCTACAGCGTGGAGGAGCTGCTCTGCGGGCTGCTGCTGGTTTCCGGAAACGACGCGGCGACGGCGCTGGCCCTGCACACGGCGGGAAGCGAGGAGGCCTTCGCGGAGCTGATGAACGAGAAGGCGGCGGAGCTGGGGATGACCGGCTCGCACTTCGCAAACCCCCACGGTCTGGACGCGCCGGGGCACCGCGCCACGGCGCGGGACGTCGCGCGGCTGATGGCCGAGTGCCTGGAGCAGCCGGCGATCGCGGAGATCTGCGCCAGCACGCAGCGGACGGTGGGCGAAAAGCTGCTTTTGAACCACAACCGGCTGCTGAAGGAGTACCCCGGCTGCATCGCCGGCAAAACGGGCTATACTATGGCCGCCGGGCGCTGCCTGGTGACCTGCGCCGAGCGGGAGGGGACGCGCCTTATCTGCGTCACGCTCTCCGACCCCGACGACTGGGCCGACCACACGGCGCTCTATGACTGGGCCTTTGGCAACTATGCCTACGCGCCGGTCATCGACGCGGAGATGGAGCTGCGCCTGCCGGTGGCGGGCGGGGAAAACGCCCGGCTCTCGCCCGAGAGCGGCGCGAGCGTCCTGCTCGAGCGCGGGGAGCTGGCGGAGCTGGAGACGCATATCGAGCTGCCGCCCTTTGTATTTGGGCCGGTGAAGGCCGGCGAGGCGCTGGGGCGGGTATATGTCACGCTGCGCGGGGAGGAGCTCGCCTCACGCGCGCTGAGGGCCGCGCCGGACGCGGCGAAGAGCGCCCCGCTGAAAGAGCTGGCGAGGTATATCAGCTTCGCGGGGCCATACTATTTGCAGACGAAATGACGGGAGGCCGGCATGGCCGAAAGATTGCAAAAGCTCATATCCTCCGCCGGGGCGGCTTCCCGCCGCGCGGCGGAGGAGCTCATCAGGGCCGGGCGCGTGACGGTGAACGGCGAAGCGGCCCGGCTCGGCATGAGCGCCGACCCGGAGAGGGACGATATCCGCATCGACGGCCGGCCGCTGGCGGCGGCGCCGGCGGAGCGGGTTTACATAATGCTGAACAAGCCGCGGGGCTATGTGACGACGCTCTCCGATGAGCGCGGCCGCCCGGCGGTGACGGAGCTGGTGCGCGTCCCGGGGCACCGCGTGTATCCCGTGGGGCGGCTGGACATGTATTCCGAGGGGCTGCTGATACTGACGGACGACGGCGAGGCGGCCAACGCCCTCATGCACCCCAGCCACGACGCGCCGCGGCGCTATGTGGTGGACGTGCTGG
>DVOV01000179.1 GCA_018713375.1 Candidatus Scatomorpha stercorigallinarum
AGCAGCGCGTGGCCATCGCGCGGATGCTCATGCAGGGCGCCCCGATCATGGTGTTCGACGACTCCCTCTCCGCCGTGGACGCGGAGACGGACGCCAAAATACGCGCCGAGCTCGCGCACAGCCTCGGCTCCGCCACGGTGATACTCATCTCGCACCGCATCACCACACTCATGCAGGCGCAGCGCATCCTCGTGCTCTCCGAGGGGCGCGTGGCCGATATCGGGACGCACGAGGAGCTCATCGCCCGCCCCGGCATCTACCGCGACATCTACGACATCCAGATGAGCAGCGACGACAGGCTGCTGCTCGGGGAGGAGGCGGCGAAAAATGGGATATGACGAACAGGAATACAGCCAGAAATTCAGCATCCGCACCTGGAAGCGCCTGCTGCCCTTCGTCTCGCCCTACAAGAAGGCCTTTGCCCTGATGCTCTTTTTCAACTGCCTGACGGCGCTGATGGACGTGCTGCTGCCGCTCTTCCAGCGCTACGCCGTGGACGAGTTCATCGAAGCGGGCACGCTAAACGGGCTCTGGGTGTTCGCGCTCTGTTACCTGGGCGCCATCATGACGCAGACGCTCGCCGTGCTCGGCATGGGGCGCAACTCCATGTTCATCGAGATGACCGTGGGGCGCGACATGCGCCGCGCCGCCTTCACACACCTGCAGACGCTGAGCTTTTCCTACTACAACGTGACGCCCGTGGGCTATATCCTCAGCCGCGTGATGAGCGACACGATGAAGATCGCCGGCATCATCGGCTGGGCGCTGCCGGACGTCATCTGGGCGGTATTCTACCTCACGGGCGCGCTCATCTCCATGCTGCTGCTCAACTGGCGGCTGGCACTGGTGGTCATCGTCATCGTGCCGCTGATAGCCCTCACCACGGCCTATTTCCAGGGCCGGCTGCTGCTGTGGAACCGCCGCGTGCGCAAGCTGAACAGCCGCATCACGGGCACCTTCAACGAGGGCATCACGGGCGCCAAGACCTCCAAGACGCTGGTCATCGAGCGCGACAACACGGAGAGCTTCCGCCGCCTGACCGGCGAGATGTACGAAAGCGGCGTGAAGGCCACGCGCGTGCGCGCCGTGTACGTGCCGCTGGTGCTCTTCCTCTCCACCATGGCGGTGGCGGTGATACTCGTGCGCGGAGGCGCGCTCTCGATAGAGGGCCTCATCGAGCTCGGCACGCTCTCAGCCTTCACAACCTACGCCGTGGGCATCTTCGAGCCCGTGCAGCTGGTGGCGGAGTATATCGCCGAGTTCATCAGCATCCAGGCCAGCATCGAGCGCGTCACCGGTCTGCTCGACACCGAGCCGCTCGTGAAGGACACGCCCGAGGTCGTTGAGAGATACGGCGACTCCCTGCACCCAAAGCGCGAGAACTGGGAGCCCATCCGCGGCGACATCGAGTTCCGCGACGTCACCTTCCGCTACCCCGACGGCGGCGAGGACGTACTCAGCCACTTCAACCTGAAAATCCCCGCCGGCACCACGGTGGCCATCGTGGGCGAAACGGGCGCCGGCAAGAGCACGCTCGTCAACCTGGCCTGCCGCTTTTTCGAGCCCACCTCCGGGCAGATCCTGATAGACGGGCGCGATTACCGCGAGCGCAGCCAGCTGTGGCTGCACTCCGCCATCGGCTATGTGCTGCAGAGCCCGCACCTCTTCTCCGGCTCCGTGCGCGAGAACATCCGCTACGGGCGGCTGGACGCCACGGACGAGGAAATCGAGGCAGCGGCCCGCGCCGTCTCCGCCGACCGGGTGGTGGCGCGGCTGGAAAACGGCTGGGACAGCGACGTCGGCGAGGGAGGGGACAAGCTCTCCACCGGCGAAAAACAGCTCATCTCCTTTGCCCGCGCCGTGCTGGCGGACCCGCGCATCTTCGTGCTCGACGAGGCCACCAGCTCCATCGACACGCAGACCGAGCAGCTCATCCAGGACGCCATAGAGCACATACTCACCGACCGCACCTCCTTCCTCATCGCCCACCGGCTCTCCACCATCCGCCGCGCCGACCTGATACTGGTCGTCCACGACGGCCGCATCGTCGAGCAGGGGACGCACCGCGAGCTGCTGATGAAAAAGGGCTATTACCACGAGCTCTACAGCAAGCAGTTCGCCGAGGAATCCGCCCAGCGCATACTGCAATAGCACCACCCACGGACAGGGAGGCCGTCGGCCTCCCTGTTTTTCCGTATGCAGCGCCTTTTGAGCCAAAATTCTTGCAAGGGGCGGGGAATTCGTATATAATAGTTTCTGCTCCGCTTACCGGGGCAAGTCCTTGTAAAAAGGAGCGACTGCATATGCGATTCACCAAAATGCACGGCTGCGGCAACGACTATGTCTACGTCAACTGCTTTGAGGAGACGGTGGAGGACCGCCCCGCCCTGGCGCGGTATGTCTCCGACCGGCACTTCGGCGTGGGCGGCGACGGGCTCATCTGCATCTGCCCTTCCGACAAGGCCGATTTCCGCATGGATATGTACAACGCCGACGGCTCCGCCGGCGAGATGTGCGGCAACGGTATCCGCTGCGTGGCCAAATACGTATACGAGCACGGCATGACGGATAAGACCGTCATCGATGTGGAGACGGGCGCGGGCGTCAAGACCCTGTGGTTGAATGTGGCGGACGGCAGGGTGGAATCCGTGCGCGTCTGCATGGGCAGCCCCGAGTTCGCCTCGGAAAAAATCCCCGTCACGGCGGACACCCCGGAGTTTATCAACCAGCCCATGGAGATCGGCGGGACGCTCTGGTCCGTCACCTGTGTCAATGTGGGCAACCCGCACGCGGTGGTGTTCGTGGAGGACGTCGACTGGCTGGACCTGCCGGATATCGGCCCGCTTTTTGAGAACGACCCGCGCTTCCCCGAGCGCATCAACACCGAATTTGTGGAGGTCATCGACGAGCACACGCTGAAGATGCGCGTCTGGGAGCGCGGCAGCGGCGAGACGCTGGCCTGCGGCACCGGCTCCACCGCCTCGCTTGCCGCCGCGGTGGTAAACGGCAAATGCGCCGACAGCGCCACACTCCGCCTGCGCGGCGGCGAGCTGCTGATAGAGTGGGACCGAGAGTCTAACCTGATTTACATGACCGGCCCCGCCGTCACGGTGTTCGACGGCGAGCTGAAGCTGTGAGGAGGCGCGCAATGGTAAAGCTCAACGAAAACTACTCAAAGCTCCCCGGCAGCTACCTCTTTGCCGAGGTGGCGCGGCGCACGGCCGCCTTCTCCGCCGTAAACCCGGACGCCGACATCATAAAGCTCGGCATCGGGGACGTCACCCTCCCCCTGCCCGAGGCCTGCGTTGCGGCGCTCAAGCGCGCCGCGGACGAGATGGCGGATAAGGCCACCTTCATGGGCTACGGCCCCTATGAGGGCTACGATTTCCTCCGCGAGGCCATCGTGGCCAACGACTACGCGCCCCTGGGCGTGAAGATAACGCCCGACGAGCTCTTCGTCTCCGACGGGGCCAAGAGCGACTGCGGCAACATCGGCGATATTTTTTCCGAGGACTGCACCGTCGCGGTCTGCGATCCCGTGTATCCCGTGTACATAGACGCGAACGCCATGTCCGGCCGTGCCGGGGACTGGGACGGGGAAAAGTGGACGAACATCGTCTACATGCCCTGCACGCCGGAAAACGGCTTCTTCCCCGCGCTGCCCAAGCGCGTCCCGGACCTCATCTACCTCTGCTTCCCGAACAACCCCACCGGCATGGCCGCCACCAAGGAGCAGCTCCAGCCCTGGGTGGACTACGCCAACGAGCACGGCAGCGTGATACTCTACGACGCGGCCTACCGCGCGTACATGACCGACCCGGCCCTCCCGCGCAGCATATACGAGATCCCCGGGGCCGAAAAGTGCGCAATAGAGTTCGGCAGCTTCTCCAAAACCGCCGGCTTCACCGGCACGCGCTGCGGCTGGACGGTCATCCCCCGCGCGCTCGTGCGCGGCGGCGTCAGCCTCTACGACATGTGGATGCGCCGCCAGTCCACCAAGTTCAACGGCACGGCCTATGTCATCCAGCGCGCCGCCGAGGCCACCTACAGCCCGGAGGGCAAGGCGCAGATCGCTGAAATGATAGGCTACTACATGGAAAACGCCCGCGTCATACGCTCCGGGTTGTCCGCCGCCGGGCTCGAGGTGTACGGCGGGACGGATTCCCCGTACATCTGGTTCCGCGCGCCGCACGGAGCCGGCTCCTGGGAGTTTTTCGACCGCCTGCTCAGCGAAGCGGGCGTCGTAACCACCCCGGGCGAGGGCTTCGGCCCCAGCGGCGAGGGCTTCATCCGCGTGACCGCCTTCGGCGACGCGGA
>DVOV01000180.1 GCA_018713375.1 Candidatus Scatomorpha stercorigallinarum
ACGGCGCGGGTCACGCCCTTGCCCAGGTAACGGCTCTTGTCGCCGTCGCGGAGCTCGCAGGCCTCGTGCACGCCGGTGGAGGCGCCGGAGGGAACGGCAGCGCGGCCGACGGTGCCGTCGTCGAGGGTGACCTCGACCTCAACGGTCGGATTGCCGCGGGAGTCCATTATCTCGCGCCCGGTGACGTCAACGATCTCAAAATACTCTTTCATGATGATTCTCCTTAATATTAAAATTAGGGGTTACTTCTCAATGAGGGAGGCGCCGGTCATCTCGGCCGGCTTGCCGAGGCCCATCAGCTCCAGCAGCGTGGGGGCGATGTCCGCCAGGCGCCCTTCGCGCAGCTTCAGCTCGCCCGTGCCGGTGATGACCAGCGGCACGAGGTTGGTGGTGTGCGCGGTGTTGGGGCTGCCGTCCGGCTCCACCATGCGGTCGGCGTTGCCGTGGTCGGCAGTGACGATCATGGTGATGCCGTTGCGCTTGGCGGCCTCCACTACCTCGCCCAGGCACTTGTCGACGGTCTCCACAGCCTTCACGGCCGCGGGGATGACGCCGGTGTGCCCGACCATGTCGCAGTTGGCGAAATTGCAGACGTACAGCGCGCAGCCGCCCTTGTCCATACGGGCGACCAGGGCGTCCTTCACCTTCTCGGCGCTCATCTCGGGGATCAGGTCGTAGGTGGGGAACTCCTTGGGGCTGGGGATGAGCTCGCGCTCCTCGCCGGGGTACTGCTTTTCCACGCCGCCGTTGAGGAAGAAGGTAACGTGCGCGTACTTCTCCGTCTCCGCCACGCGGTACTGCGTCAGGCCGAGGGAGCTGACGTATTCGCCGATGGTGCCGTCCAGCTGCTCGGGCGGGAAGGCGATCGGCAGCGTGAGCGCCGCGTCGTACTGCGCGGTGCAGACATAGGAGAGCTTCAGCTCCTCCGTGTCCAGCTCGGCACCCTCGGGCAGGCAGCCGTTGAGGGCCCAGGTCATCTCGCGCGCCCGGTCGGGGCGGAAATTCATGAAGATGACGCTGTCGCCGGTCTTGATGTGCCCCTCGGGGCAGCAGACGACGGGCTCCACGAACTCGTCGGTGACACCGTTTTCATAGCTCTGCTCCACAGCGGCCACGGGGTCGGCGTTCTGCACGCCCTGCGCGCGGACGATGGCGTCGTAGCCCTTCTGCACGCGCTCCCAGCGCTTGTCGCGGTCCATGCCCCAGAAACGGCCCTGGATCGTGGCGATCTTCGCGTTGCCGAGCTCGGCGCACTTGTCGGCCAGGCGCTGGACAAAGCCGGCGCCGCTCTTGGGGCTGACGTCGCGCCCGTCAAGGAAGCAGTGGACATACACACGCTCGAGGCCGCGCTGCTTCGCCATCTCGAGGATGGCGAAAATGTGCGTGATGTGGCTGTGCACGCCGCCGTCGGAGAGCAGCCCCAGCACATGCAGCGCCGCGCCGCCAGCCTTGGCGTCGTCCATGGCCTTGACATATGCGCTGTTGGTGAAGAAGCTGCCGTCGGTGATGGCGTTGCTGATGCGCGGCAGGTCCTGATACACGACGCGGCCGGCGCCGATGTTCGTGTGACCGACCTCGCTGTTGCCCATCTGCCCTTCGGGCAGGCCGACATCCAGGCCGGATGCGGAAAGGCGGGTGTTGGGGCAAGTGCTGAGCAGCCCGTCCATGACGGGGGTCTTGGCCAGATAGATGGCGTTGCCGTCGTTGGGCTCGCCGATGCCATAGCCGTCAAGGATGATGAGCGCGGCAGGTCTGACGTTGTCCATCCCGCTCACTCCTCCGTCTCGGTGGCGCTGATGATCTTGGCGAAGTCCTCGGTCTTGAGCGAGGCGCCGCCGATGAGGCCGCCGTCGATATCGGGCTGCGCGAGCAGCTCGGCGCAGTTCTTGGCGTTCATGCTGCCGCCGTAGAGGATGCTCACGGCGCGGGCCACGCGGGCGTCATAGAGCTCACGGATGACGCTGCGGATGAGGTGGCAGACCTCCTGCGCTTGCTCGGCGGTGGCGGTGCGGCCGGTGCCGATGGCCCAGATGGGCTCGTAGGCTATCACGCAGTGCTTGGCCGCGCGGGCGTCGAACCCGGCGAGGGCAGCCTTCACCTGATACGCAACGAACTCGGCCGTCAGGTCCTTCTCGCGCTGCTCCAGGCTCTCGCCCACGCAGATGATGGGGGTGATGCCCTCGTCCAGCAGGGCCTTGGCCTTGACGTTGACGGCGGTGTCGGTCTCGGCGTGGTACTGGCGACGCTCGCTGTGCCCAACGATGCAGTATTTGACCTTCAGGTTGGCCAGCATTGCCGCGGACACCTCGCCGGTGTAAGCGCCGGAGGCGTGCTCGGACACGTCCTGCGCGCCGTAGGCTATGCGGCTGTCGCGCATGGCGCGGGCCATTGCGGGGATGATCGGGAACGGGACGCAGAGGACCGTCTCGCAGGTCTTGTCCTTGGGCATGGCCGCGCGCAGCTCTTCCACGAAGGGCTTGGCGTCGGTGGGCAGCTTGTTCATTTTCCAGTTCCCGGCGATGATCGCCTTGCGGTATTTCCTGTTCATGCGGAGCGCTCCTTAGATTATTTATCGAGCAGGCAGGCGACACCCGGCAGCTCAAGGCCCTCGAGGAACTCAAGGGAGGCGCCGCCGCCAGTGCTGATGTGGGTGATCTTGTCGGCATAGCCGCTCTTCTCAACGGCGGACGCGCTGTCGCCGCCGCCGACGATGGTCACAGCGCCGCTCTCGGCCACGGCCTTGGCCATCGCCCAGGTGCCGTTGGCGAAGCTGGGGAACTCGAACACGCCCATGGGGCCGTTCCACACGACGGTACCGGCGCCCTTTACGGCGTCGCAGTAGAGCTTTACGGTCTCGGGGCCGATGTCCATGCCCATCAGGCCGTCGGGGATGTCCTCGCCGGTGACGACGGGCTCGGCGTCCTTGGCAAACTCGGCGGCGCAGACGTTGTCAATGGGCAGCAGCAGCTTGACGCCCTTGGCCTCGGCCTTCGCCATCATCTCCCTGGCATAATCAACGCGGTCGGCCTCGAGCAGGCTCTTGCCGATGGTGTGGCCCTGGGCCATCTTGAAGGTGTAGGCCATGCCGCCGCCGACGATGATGGTGTCGGCCTTCTCCAGCAGGTTGTTGATAACGCCGATCTTGTCGCTGACCTTGGCGCCGCCGAGGATGGCGACGAAGGGACGGGCGGGATCTTCCAGGGCCTTGCCCATGATGGAGATCTCCTTCTCCACCAGCAGGCCGGCATAAGCGGGCAGATAGGCGGAGACGCCGGCGGTGGAAGCGTGCGCGCGGTGGACGGTGCCGAAGGCGTCGGACACGTAAACGTCGGCCATGGAGGCGAGCTCCCTGGCGAACTCGGGGTCATTCTTCTCCTCGCGCTTGTCGAAGCGGAGGTTCTCGAGCAGCATCAGCTGGCCCGGCTGCAGGGCGGCGGCCTTGGCCTTGGCGTCCTCGCCGATGATGTC
>DVOV01000181.1 GCA_018713375.1 Candidatus Scatomorpha stercorigallinarum
CGCGGACGCTAAAAAAACTTTTATAAACATATTACCGGCGGCGCGGTACTGTATCGGTGTTGTTGTCCAGCGTATCAGAGCCGAGGATGGGGATGGTGAGGTCCATGCTCTTGGCCTGGGCGATGATCTGGGTGGAGTAGGTGATGGAGACGGGGATGAACACGACCTCGGCCTGCTCGCTGACGGCCTTGTTCAGATAGCTGGTGAAGTCGGAGTTGTTGGTCTGGAAGTTGTCGGAGACGACCGTGCCGCCGAGGGCCTCGAAGGCCTCCTGGAAGTAGTTCATCAGTCCGGCGTCGTAGTCGTTGCCGGCTTCGCCCAGCATGTAGGCCTTGCGGGCGCCCAGCTGCTCAAAGGCGTAGTTGGCGAGGACGGTGCCCTGGAAGGGGTCGATGAAGCAGGCGCGGAAGTAGAACTCGTTGCCGATGGTGACCTGCGGGTTGGTGCAGGTGACGCCGATGGCGGGGATCTGGGCCTGCTCGAAGATGGGGCCGGCGGCGATGGCCGCGCTGGAGCCGTAGGTGCCGAGGACGATGCTCACGCCCTCAGAGACCAGCTGGCTGGCCGCCGTGGGGGCCTTGGAGGAGTCGGAGCCGTTGTCGGAGGGGACGAGCTCGACCGTGTATTCCACGCCGCCGACATCGACGGTGGGCTGCAGGTAGTTGGCGTACTGCATGCCGAGCATCTCCTGCTTGCCGCCGGCGCCGCTGTCGCCGGTGAGAGGCTCGAACACGCCGATCTTGATGACGTTGTCGCCCTCAGCCGCGGGGGCGTTGGACTCGGCCGCCGGAGCGTCGCTCTCCTCCGCCGCCGGCTCCTCGCCGCAGGCGGCAAAGGCAAACACCATGCAAAGGGCAAGAAGCAGTGCAAGAATCTTCTTCATTTTTGATCCTCCTATATCACACATTAGCTGTTCGTCCATTGTGCGCGCACAAATGTCCGTCTGAGCCATGCACAGATTATAAACCTTTGCTCACGCGAATGCAACACAATTTGTTCACATTCCGCTTTAATTTGATAGAATGTTGCAGCGGCACGAAATTTGGCGCGTCCGCGAGCGGAAAACTATGCACTTTTACCATGGCCGTCCTCAGATGACGGCCGGGCCCGTGCGCCAGTCGCTGCCGCCGCGGCGTTCTTCCCGCGCGGACGCGGCGAGGACATAGAGGTCGCGCGCCGCCGCGCCCAGCTCGAAAACGGCCAGGTGTTCCCGCGGCAGCTCCCGCGCCACGGCGGGCTTGGTGATGATGGGTATGCGCGTGCGCCCGGCGATCAGGCGCAGGGCCTCCCGCCCGCGGGCGGTGGCGGCCAGGATGCGCGCATAGGGCGGCACGCCGTCCGCCATGCCGCGGCTGACGCCGAGGCAGGCGCACATGCACATGCGCCGCAGGCGCGAGAGGGCGTAGCGCCTGGTCTTGGCCGCTGAGAGGACGCCGTCCCAGCCCGGCTCTTCGCGCGCGGCGCGCATCAGGCGGTTGGCCAGGCCCTCGCCGGCATCGGGCAGGGCCTCAAATGCCGCGTCGGGCAGCAGGCGCAGCCGCGAGAGCAGCGCCGGCTCCAGCGCGCGCATCGAAACGGGCCCGCGGCCGTGCTCGCGCTCGCGCGCGTATATCCCCGCCGCCGCGGCCGGGATGAAGGGCGCGATGTCCTGCCCGGCGGCCAGCTGCGTGCGCAGTTCGCTGGCCGAGCGGATGCAGCCGCTGCCGCCCACGCCGTCGTGCTCCGCGCCCTCGCGGCGGAAGGTGAGCACGCGCATGTCGCTGCGCAGGTCGTAGAGGGCCTTGATGTACTCCACGGCGAGGATGTTGTTCGGCGAGCTCAGGAGCTCCGCGCTCTCCGGCGAGCGCAGGGCCAGCGCGCTCTGCCGCGCCGCGGCGTAGGGCACGCCGTCCGCCAGCGCGGCGCGTATCTCCGGGCCCAGCGTGGGGTCCAGCAGGGCCTCCGCCGCCGCGGAGAGGGCCCCGGCATCCCCGCTCTCGCTGCCGAACGAGAGCACGTCCACCGCGCGCAGGGCGTGCAGCAGGCCCACGGCCCCGCGGGCGAAGCCCTCCGCCGAGCTGAGCGCCCAGGGCAGCGGCAGCTCGAACACGAGGTCCGCGCCGCAGCGCGCCGCCGCCTCCGCGCGGGCGAATTTGGAGTACACCGCCGCCTCGCCGCGCTGCACGAAGTCGCCCGACATGCAGCAGACGATGACCGCGTCCTCCCCCAGCTCCGCGCGCGTGCGCCGGATGTGCCACTGGTGGCCGTTGTGAAAGGGGTTATATTCCGCCACGATGCCCGCTATCAGCATATCTCCCCGCCTCCTTGCGAAAACACTTGCGTTTTAGGGCATATAAGGATACAATAACAGTATCCATAATACTATACCTCTTCCGCAATTTACAATAGTGAACAGCAGAAAGGAAATCGGAAAATGAAAGTTTTGGTCATCAACGCGGGCAGCTCCTCCCTCAAGTACCAGCTCATCGACATGGAGGGCGAGCAGCTCCTCGCCAAGGGCCTGTGCGAGCGCATCGGCATCGACGGGCACCTGAAGCACACCCCGCTGGTGGGCGGCAAGCCCGTTTTTAACGAGGACCTCCCCCTCCCCACGCACTCCGAGGCCATCGCCGCCGTCATCGACAAGCTCACCAGCGCCGAGTACGGCGTGGTCAGCTCCATGCATGAGATCGACGCCGTCGGCCACCGCGTGGTGCACGGCGGCGAGAAGTTCGCCAGCAGCGTGTTCATCACGGACGAGGTGATGAAGGCCCTGGAGGACTGCACCCCCTTCGCCCCGCTGCACAACCCGGCCAACATCACCGGCATCAACGCCTGCATCGACGTCATGGGCAAGGACGTGCCGCAGGTGGGCGTTTTCGACACCGCTTTCCATCAGACCATGCCCGCCAAGGCCTATATGTACGCCCTGCCGTACGACTACTACACCCGGGACGGCGTCCGCCGCTACGGCTTCCACGGCACCAGCCACCGCTATGTCTCCCAGCGGGCCGCGGCCATGATGGGCAAGCCCATCGAGGAGCTCAAGCTCATCTCCTGCCACATGGGAAATGGCAGCTCCATCGCCGCCATCCTGCACGGCAAGTGCGTGGACAC
>DVOV01000016.1 GCA_018713375.1 Candidatus Scatomorpha stercorigallinarum
CGCCGGCGGCGGCGAGCGTCCCCGCGGATGGGAACACGGCGGCGGCAAAGAACGCGGCCGTACTGCCCAGCGGTTCCATGCTGCGGCGCAGGCTGTCCGCCAGGCGCGCCCGCTCCACCCAGGGCAGGGCGGAGCCGGGCGCGATGAAGCGGATGTTCTGCCAGTCGCCGCGCGTCCAGCGGTGCAGGCGCTTGAAATACGGCAGCGGCGCGGAGGGGAAGGAATCCATGAGGGCGGTGTCGCTCATATATCCGCCGCGCAGCAGCGCGCCCTCCACCGCGTCGTGGCTGAGCACGCCCGGCGGCAGGGCCGAGCAGCAGCCGAGCAGGGCGGCGGCGTCGATGATGCCCTTGCCGGAAAAGCCTCCGCGCCCGGTGAGGTCCATCCACACCTCGCCGCAGGCGGCGTTATAGGGGTCCGTGCCGCCCTCGGGGGCGAAAACGCGCGCAAAGCGCGTGGCCACCGCGCTCTGCAGCTCCGTGTCCATGCGCGGGTGTATGAGCCCGCGGCCGCGCACCACGCGGCCATTTTCCACCACGGCGCGGTTGAGCGGGTGCAGCATGGCGCCGATGAGCTCCTCCGCCGCGCCCGGCAGCAATCGCGTGTCCGCATCCAGCGCCAGGATATACTCCGCCCCGCGGATGAGCGATATGTCGCCGCTGGCGGCTTCCAGCTCGCTCTCCCGGCCCTGCATCAGCGCGGCCAGGGCCATGATGGCCCCGCGCTTGCGCTCGCGCGGCAGCCAGCGGCCGTCGCGCGCGGAATATGACCGCCGGCGGCAGAGGAGGAGGAAGCCGCCGCCGTATTTTTCGTTCAGCGCGTCGAAGGTGCCGCGGGCGGCGGCGATGCGCGGCGCGTCCTCCGGCGTCTCCGCCGTTTCCGCCTCCGGCAGGTCGGCCAGCAGGGCGAAAACGACGCGCCCGCCGCAGCCGCGGGCGGCACAGCGGTATTCTTCCAGCCGCGCGGCCAGGGCGGGGCCGGAGCCCTCCTGCGTCAACAGGGCGGAGATGGCGCAGACCGTGCGCCCCTCCTCCCCGGCGCACCCGTCGAGCTCCATGCGCGGTATCAGCCGCGGGCGCGAGCAACGGAGCACCGCCGCGTCCGTAAACCCCTTCGCCAGGGCGGATGCCGGCAGCAGGGCGAGCGCCGCCGCCGTCAGGCTGCGCGCGAACACGCCCACGGCGGCGGAGACGGCGGCGGTGAGGGCCGCGTTGGCCGCCAGATAGGCCGCCGCGGGCAGGGGTGAGGGCTGTTCGCGGCCGAAGAGCCACCAGCCCACGTGCCGTGCCTCGCCGGACGAGCCCTCCGAGAGGGCGAGGATGCGACGCGCGAGCTTCTGCTCGCCGGAGCGCTGTTTTTTCGCCAAGCGCGTGATCTCCGCCAGGTACATGCCGCGCGTGCGCTCGTCCATGCGCGGATAGACGCCCGCCGGGTCGCGGCGCAGTATGGCGTCCGTCAGGTCGGCGCGCTCCAGCGCCGGGCCCAGGTCGAGCGTGGAGAGCGCGCGCAGGCTGGTCACCGCCGCCGAGAGGCAGCCGGCGTCGCGCACGTTGGCGGCGGCGAAACGCACCAGCGCCGCGCGCACGGCGTCCGCAAAGCGCGTGAGCTCCGCGCGCTCCAGCGGCAGCACGCTCTGGAATCCGGCCAGGAAGGCCTCCAGGCGCTCCGCCGTCACCTCGCCCCGGCCCGCGCGCACCAGCGCCGCCGCCGCGTAAGCCACCAGGGCCCCGCCCCTGACGGCGCGCAGTCGCGGCGCGCTGCGGAAGCCCTCCGCCGCGGCCAGGCCCTCGCGCTCGAGGAGATAGGCGTTGTCGAGCAGCCACTCGGCCGCCGCGCCGCCGCCGGCCTTCGCCGTCTCCCGCTCGCGGCGCAGCCGCACGAGCGCGCGCGCCACGGCCCGGCGCTCCCCCGCCCCGCCCGTGCGGCCGCGCGGGAAGCTGCATCGCGCGGCGTTGGCGGCGAAGGCGGAGAGCCGCTCCAGCGGTATATATTTTCCATCAGCGCCCATGGGCATGGTCTTCACCCTCCGTTTTGTCGTTGTTGACTAATTTGCCCGCCCGCGCGCCGCGCTATACCGTCAAATAAAAATGCTTGACAGCCGCCGCGCCCGGGGGTATAATCATCGAGGCTGTAAAGGGCTGTGCTTTTACAGGCCCCAATTTTTCTCCGGAGGCGACCGCCGTGGCGGACGACACCGTTTTCCGCACCATGCTCTTCGATTTTTACGGCGAGCTGCTGACGGACAAGCAGCGCGAATACTTCGACCTCCACTACAATGAGGACCTCTCCCTGGCGGAGATCGCCGCGCTGAGCGGCGTTTCGCGCCAGGCGGTGTGGGACAATATCCGCCGCGCGGAGAGCCAGTTGAGGGAAATTGAGGACAAGGTCGGCCTTGTCGCGCGCTACCGCCAGCAGCGCGAGGCCCTCGCCGGAGTGGGCGAGGAGCTGCGCCCACTGCTGCAAAGCGGCGACGAGTCCGTCCGCGCCGCCGTGAGCCGTGCGCTCGAACGGCTGGACGGCATAGAGTTTTAAGGAGGGCTGGCATGGCATTCGAGGGCCTTTCAAGCAAACTGAACGAGACCTTCAAGCGCCTGCGCGGCAAGGGGCGCCTCTCCGAGCAGGACGTCGCCGAGGCCATGCGCGAGGTGCGCCTCGCCCTGCTCGAGGCCGACGTGAGCTACAAGGTCGTAAAGGACTTCGTCAAGCGCGTTTCCGAGCGCGCGAAGGGCGCGGAGGTGCTGGAGAGTCTCTCCCCCGCCCAGATGGTAATAAAAATCGTCAACGAAGAGCTCTGCGCGCTGATGGGCAGCGAAAACCGCAAGCTCAGCATCTCCTCCAAGTCCCCGAGCGTGGTAATGCTCGTCGGATTGCAGGGCGCCGGCAAGACGACCAACGGCGCGAAGCTCGCCGCGCTGATGAAAAAATCGCAGAACAAGCGCCCGCTGCTCGTGGCCTGCGACGTCTACCGCCCCGCCGCGATAAAGCAGCTCGAAACCGTCGGCGGTCAGCTCGGCATCCCCGTTTTCCAAATGGGGCAGGGCGACCCGGTGGAGATAGCCAAGGCCTCCATAGCGCACGCCAAAAAGCACGGCAACGACCTGGTGTTCCTGGACACGGCCGGCCGGCTGCACATAGACGAGGCGCTCATGGACGAGCTCCGGCGGATAAAAGAGGCCACGGACCCCGCTGAAATTCTCCTGGTGGTGGACGCGATGACCGGCCAGGACGCCGTGAACGCCGCCTCCGCCTTTGACGAGCAGCTCGGCATCACGGGCGTGATGCTCACGAAGCTGGACGGCGACGCCCGCGGCGGCGCGGCCCTCTCGGTCACGGCCGTCACCGGCAAGCCAATAAAATTCGCCGGCATCGGCGAGAAGCTCGACCAGATTGAGCCCTTCCACCCCGACCGCATGGCCGGGCGCATCCTCGGCATGGGCGACGTGCTGACGCTCATCGAAAAGGCCGAGCAGGCGATGGACGAGAAAAAGGCCGCCGAGATGGCCGAGCGGCTGAAGCAGAACCGCTTCACGCTCACGGATTACTACGAGCAGCTCACCCAGCTCAAGGGCATGGGCTCGATGGAGGACATAGCCGGGATGATGGGCCTGAGCCCCAAGGCGCTAAAGGGCGCCAAGGTGGACGAAAAGGCCATGGCCCACACGGAGGCGATAATCCTCTCAATGACGCCGAAGGAGCGCGAAAACCCCTCCATCCTCGGCAACTCGCGCAAAAAGCGCATCGCCGCCGGCAGCGGCACCACGGTAATGGAGGTCAACCGCCTGCTCAAGCAGTACGACATGATGCTCCAGCTGGTGAAGCAGATGAACGGCGCGGGCGGCAAAAAGATGAAGCGCCTGGCCAAGATGGGCGGCATCCCCGGGATGCCCGGCGGCTTCCCCGGCCTGGGCTGATTCATGCGGACACCGCGGCGCGGCCGCGATTTCCATACACGCAATAACGACATGGAGGTGAAAATAAATGGTCAAGATCAGGCTCCGCAGGATGGGCGCCAAGAAGGCCCCCTTCTACAGGATAGTCGTCGCCGACTCCCGCAGCCCGCGCGACGGCAGGTTCATTGAGGAGATCGGCCTCTACGACCCGCTGGCCGACAGCGAGAAGCTGAAGGTGGACCTCGAGCGCGCCAAGTATTGGATCGCCAACGGCGCACAGCCGACCGATACCGTCAGGGCGCTGCTCAAGAAAGCGGAAGCGTAAGGAGAGCTGCAGCAGCAATGAATGAACTTTTGACCTATATCATACAGAACCTTGTCGATGAGCCCGACAAGGTCTCTGTGACCGAGCGCAAAGCCGACGGCGAGACCGTTTTTGAGGTCAGGGTCGCCGACGGCGATATGGGCAAGGTCATCGGCCGCCAGGGCCGCATAGTCAAGGAAATACGCACGCTGATGAAGGCCGTCGCCCAGAGGCGCGGCCAGCGCGTGAGCGTCGAAATCCTCGACTGATCAAACTGCCGAAAAAGCGCCTACGGGGCGCTTTTTCGGCATTGTAACGGCAGGTGTTCAGCATGGAGCGAGAGCTCATAGAAATCGGCAGGATAGTAAACACCCACGGGATAAAGGGCGAGCTGAAGCTGCTGCCCCACGACGAGCGGCCGGAGGATCTGCGCGCCCTGCGCTCCCTGTTCGTGGACGGGCAGGAGATGAAAATTCTCTCCGCGCGCGTGCACAAGGGCGCGCTGCTCGTCATGCTCGAGGGCGTCGGCGACATGAACGCCGCGCTGGAATACAAGGGCCGCGCCGCCTTTGCGGACGCGGACGACCCCGGGCTGCCGGAGGGCTTTGTGTTCATGGACGAGCTCTTCGGCTGCGCCGTGCGGACCGAGGACGGCGAGGAGCTCGGCACGCTTGAGGAGATCATCGACTCCCCCGCCAACCAGGTCTATGTAGTGCGCGGCGCAGGCTCGGAGCGGCTCATACCCGCGATCCCGGAGTTCGTCGTCAGCGTGGACGCCGAGGCCGGCGAGATCGTCGTGCGGCTGATCCCGGGGATGTGAGCATGGCATACAGGATCGATATTTTGACCCTCTTCCCGGACAGCATGTCCGCCGTCCTGGGCGAGAGCATAATAGGCCGCGCCAAGAAAAAGGGCGCGGTGGAGATAAACTGCGTCCAGATACGAGATTACACCGAGAACAAGCAGATGCAGGTGGATGATTACCCGTACGGCGGCGGCTGGGGCCTTGTCATGATGGCGCAGCCGCTCAAGAGCTGCCTGGACGACGTGATGCGCCGCGCGGGGCAGCGGCGCAGCCGCGTCATATACATGTCCCCGCAGGGGAAGCCCTTCAACCAGGAGGAGGCCAAGCGCCTCCGGCGCGACTACGACCACCTCGTGCTCGTCTGCGGGCACTACGAGGGCGTGGACGAACGCTTCATCGAAGAGTGCGTGGACGAGGAGCTCTCCCTCGGCGACTTTGTCCTCACGGGCGGGGAGATTGCCGCGATGGCTGTGGCGGACTGCGTCTGCCGCATGGTGCCGGGCGTCCTCGCCGACGAGGAGTGCTACACCGGCGAGAGCCACTGGGACGGGCTGCTCGAATACCCACAGTACACCCGGCCCGAGGTCTGGGAGGGCCGCGCCGTGCCGGGCGAGCTGCTGACGGGCGACCACGCCCTCGTGGCGCGCTGGCGGAGGAAAAAGCAGCTCGAGCGCACCATGGACAAGCGCCCGGACATGTTTGAAAAGCTCCAGTTGACATCAAAGGAGGACAAAAGGCTCGTGGAAGAGATAAAATATGAGCGCCTTCCGGAAAAAATGAAGCTGAAATTTGAGCCCCGCCGCTCCACGAACGAGGACGTGCCGGGGATCATGGGAATAGTCCGCCAGGCGCAGAGATACCTGCGCGAGAGCGGCATAGACCAGTGGCAGGACGGCTATCCCAACGAGGCGGTCCTCTACAGCGATGTTGAGAGCGGCCGAGGCTGGGTATTCGAGTGCGGGGGCGAGCTGGCCGGCTATGTGTGCATCTCGATGGACGTAGAGGCGAGCTACGCGCAGATAGAGGGCCGCTGGCTCACCGAGGGGGACAATTACGCCGTCGTCCACCGCTCGATGGTCGGCGACAAATACCGCGGCTCCCGCCTGGCGACGGAGATGTTCTCCCTCGCCTTCGACCTCGCCGCCGGGCTGGGCAAGGCGAGCGTGCGGGTGGACACCCACCGCGACAACAAGGCCATGAACCGCCTTGCGCAAAAGCTGGGCTTCACCTACTGCGGCGAGGTGGACGTGAGTTTGATGGACCCCTGCCGCGACCCCAAGCGCAACGCTTACGAAAAGCTCGTCTGAGCGGAAAGGATGAGGGCCATGGCAGCGAAAAAGGAAAAACGTTTTATAATAAAAGAGCAGCAGGACCTCGGCTTCGGGGCCATGTATGTGCTCGCAGACACAAAAACCGGCGTGAACTACCTCGCGACCGTCGGCGTCGCCGTCTCCGGCATAACGCCGCTGCTGGATTCCAACGGCAATGTCGTCATCGACAGCACGGCGCAGTACGCCGCGGAATAATCCACGTGAGGTGATTTGAATGGTCATCGGCATAGACATGGGCGCCTCCGCCGTGAAAATAGCGGCGCTGGAGGGGGACAGGATAGTCCTGACGCACTACGAGCCCGGGCGGGAGGCGGACGTGCCCGCGCTGCTCTCCAGGCTCGGCATCAACCCCGCGAGTGCGGAGCGCGTCGCCGTCACCGGCCTCTCCGCTCAAAAAGCCGGGCTCGAGGCCCTCGGCTGCACTCCCGAATACCTGAGCGAGCCCGCCGCCATCGGCGCGGGCGCGCAGTGGCTCACCGGCCGGGACAACCTTGTCGTCGCCAGCATAGGCACCGGCACCGCCTTCGTGCACGCGAAGGGCGGCGAATACCGCCACATCTGCGGCACGGGCGTCGGAGGCGGGACGCTGCGCGGCCTCGCCTCGCGCGTGCTCGGCTATGAGAACATGCGCGAGTTCGACGTGCTGGCCCTCTCCGGCGACACGCGGAGGGTGGACCTGCAGATCGGCGATTTTGTGGAGAGCTACGGCCAGCTGGACCCCTATCTCACCGCCTCCAACCTGGCGCGGCTGGACCGCTCGGCCACGGACGCCGACTGGGCCGCCGGGCTGACGAACCTTGTGCTCCAGGTCATCGGCACGATGTCCATGATGGCCCTCAACGGCGCGCGGGCCGAGGCCGTCGCCGTCATCGGCGCAATGGCCGGCACCGCCGCCTCGCGGGCGAATTTCGCCAACTTCACGCGCGCGTACGGCCTGGAATTCCTGATCCCCGAGCACTGCGAGTGCGCCACGGCCATCGGCACGGCGAGGCTGGTATCATGAACCCGGCAAATCCCGCGGAGCTCCGCGCCGCGCTGGAACGGCACGGCTTCCGCTTTTCAAAATCGAAGGGCCAGAACTTCCTGATCAACCCCAACATCCCCCGGCGCATCGCCGCTATCTCCGGCGCGGCGGAGGACAGCTTCGTGCTTGAGGTCGGCCCCGGGGCCGGCAGCCTGACCGTCGAGCTCGCGCAGCTCGCGGGCCGGGTCTGCGCCGTCGAGGTAGACGCCGCCGTCCTGCCCCTCCTCGCCGAGGCCCTCGAGGGCGTGACGAACGCGGAAGTGATTCAGGCCGACGCCCTGAAAACAGATTTATGTAAACTTGTTTCAGAGCGCGCCTGTGGCCTCCGTCCAATGGTCTGCGCCAACCTGCCCTACAGCATAACCTCCCCGCTGCTCTCGAAATTCATTGACAGCGGCTGCTTTGAGCGCATAACTGTCATGGTGCAGCGCGAAGTCGCCCTCCGCCTTGCTGCGGAGCCCGGAGCTGCCGACTATGGGGCGTTTACTATTTATGTAAACTGGCATTGCGAAGTGGAGCGCCTTTTTGACGTCCCCCCCTCCTGCTTCATGCCGCAGCCGAAGGTGACGAGCAGCGTAATCCGCCTTACGCCGCGGAGTGCGCCGCCCTGCGGGTGCGCGGACGAAGCCTTCATGTTCCGCTGCGTGCGCGCGGCCTTCTCCCAGCGGCGCAAGACGCT
>DVOV01000182.1 GCA_018713375.1 Candidatus Scatomorpha stercorigallinarum
ATTGCACCCGCGTCACCCACGGTGCGCCCGCCTCCGTTTATTATCCAACGCATCCAATCCCGCGGGCACAGCCCGCGCACCATTTTTACGGGCGCGGCGACGTCGTCTTTCCTCCCACACCGGGCGGGCGTGGAAGCCCGCCCCTACGGTGGGTGCGAAACGCGCAAAAAGGACCGGTCTGCGGACCGGTCCTTTTATGCGCTGAAATGCCCGAGGGCGTTTCAGGCCGTGTTTTTTACGAGTACAGCTCGCCCGAGAAGGCGAGGATGGAGACGAGGGCGGCGGCGACGGCGGCTATGGCGTCGATGAAGACGGTGAACCAAAGCGTGCTGATGCCGAAGGCGGCGATAATAAGCAGTATCAGCTTCACGAGCGCCGCGCCCGCGGCGGTGACGAGGCAGAGCATACGCGCGTAGCGCGCGATGCCGATGGCCTCGGCTATCCTGCCGACCTTTCCGCCCAGCACGGTGATGTCGCAGCTGCGGGGCATGGCCAGCGTGTCCGTGCCAGACATGGCCACGTCGACGTCGGCAGCGGTGTGGCCGCCGCCAAAGTCCTCCTCCGCGCCCACGAACATGAGCGTGCGCCCGGGAGCGCAGCCCTGTCTGAGCTGGGAGAGCGAGCCGCGAAGCTTCTCGCGCGAGCATTCGGAGTAGTACTCCGTGATGCCCATGGAGCTGGCCAGGCGCGCCGCGCGGTCGCGGGAGTCGGCGCTGAACATGACGATGTTCTCCACTCCGCTGTGGCGGATATCGTCTATGCCCTCGGCGGCGCCGGCGCGGACGGGATCGCTGAGGACGATGCAGCCGGCGTACTCATTGCTGATGGCGACGTAGACGCAGGTCTCGCCGTCCTCGTAATAGAGGTCCTCGGCGGGAATGTCCACGCGGCCTATGCGCATGAGCTCGCGCGTGCCGACGCGGATGGGTATGCCGTCCACGTGTACCTCGACGCCGTAGCCGGGCACCTCGTTGAAATTCTCAATGAGGTCTATGTATATCGTGCCGCCGTAGGCCTCGATGACGGAGCGGGATACGGGCGAGCTCGAATAGGACAGGGCGTGGGCCGCAATCTTGAGCAGCACATCCTGCCCCATGCGTCCGGCGCTGACGGAGACGACGCGCGGCCTCCCCTCGGTGAGGGTGCCGGATTCGTCAAAGGCGGCGGTGGCGGCGGAGGCGGCCGCGTCCATGGCGGAGCAGCTGTCGAACAGCACGCCGGCCCTCGCCGCGCCGCAGGCGGCGCAGAGGCGTATCACCGGCACTGCCGCGAGCATGGACACCGGCGAGGCTATGACGAGGAACATCGTCGCCCGGCGCACGGATTCGGCGTAGCTTATATCCATGACGAGGGGCAGCAGCCCGGCGACGAGCACGGCCAGCACCGTGACGACGGCCGGGAAGTATTTCTTCACCTCGGCAAGCAGGCTCGGCACGGCCTGTCCGCGGCCCGGCACCGCCTGAACGGAGGCGTACAGCCTCGCCGCGGCGGAGTCCGCCTGGGCAGAGGAGACCTCGCAGTGCAGCTCGCCGCTGAGGTTGACGCAGCCGGAAAGCAGCTCGTCGCCCTCCTTGACGGGCGCGGCGCCGGAGTCATCCCCGAGCGGCGCGCGGTCGACCGCCGAGCTGCCGTCAAGGATGATGCAGTCGCAGGGCACGGTCTCCCCTGCCCTAATGACAATGCGGTCCCCGGGCTGGAGGCTTCCGGCGTGCACCGTGCCCTCCTGCCCGCTTTCGTCAATGCGGCTTGCGTAGGACGTGTCGCAGTAGACGCTGTCGAGCACCGTGCGGCGCGTGCGCTCCACGGCGTAGTCGATGAAAATCCCGCTTATCTGATAGAGCAGCACGAGAGCGCAGGCCTCAATCTTCGCGCCGAAGGCGAAGGCGAGTATCACGGCCAGCGAGACAAGCAGCTCCCGGTTGAGATAGTCGCCGCGCAGTATGCCCAGCACGGCCCCTGCCGCGATGTCGTACCCCGCGGCGAGCGAGCAGGCCACAAGTATGACCGTGACCCAGAGCTCGGGAATTACGTCGAGCAGCAGCGCGAGCGCGAAGGCCGCGCAGCACAGCGCCAGGCGGGCGACCAGGATGATAACCGTGCTCACCGAGCCCGCGGCGAGACGTCCTCCGGCGGAGGCCGTGCCGCCGGAGAGCTTTTCGAGTATGTCAGTGAAATTCATTGCACCCCTCCTGTGTTCTGACGCGGTATGATGAAGGCGCGTATCCTTCCTCATCACGCCCGGCAACAGCTCCGGGAGAGCGCGCCCCGTGCGCACGGGGCGCGCCCGGGCGAGTTAGTCAGTCGGCCTTGCCGTCGCAGCCGAGGACGTCGACAATCTTGTGCGCGACCATGTCCTTGATGGCCTGACGGGCGGGCTTGAGGTACTGGCGCGGATCGAAGTCGGCGGGATGCTCGGCAAGATACTTGCGGATGCTGGCGGTCATGGCCAGGCGGAGGTCGGAGTCGATGTTAATCTTGCAGACGGCGCTCTTGGCGGCCTGGCGCAGCTGGTCCTCGGGCACGCCGATGGCGCCGGGCATGTTGCCGCCGTACTTGTTTATCTCGTCGACAAACTGCTGGGGCACGCTGGAGGAGCCGTGCAGGACTATCGGGAAGCCGGGCAGGTTCTTCTCAACGGCCTCGAGCACGTCGAAGCGGAGCTGGGGCTTCGTGCCGGGCTTGAACTTATAGGCGCCGTGGCTGGTGCCGATGGCAATTGCGAGAGAGTCGCAGCCGGTGCGCTC
>DVOV01000183.1 GCA_018713375.1 Candidatus Scatomorpha stercorigallinarum
GCCAGCAGTATGCTGTTGCCAAACCAGGTCATGATATCCTCGCCGGTGAAAACCTCTACGTAGTTGGCTAGCGTGAAATCCTTCGGTATGAAGGAAAAATCCGAGCTCAAAAGCGAGTTCGTGCCCGAGAAGGACACGCTCAGCGCGTAAAGTATGGGTATGAGCGTCACGAAGCAGACGGCGATGAAAAAGACGTTCAGCGCCGTGAGGCCGATGCGCTCGCGTGTGCGCTTTTTCATAGCGTCTCCTCCCCAGCCAGCTTGAAGCGCGCCGAAAAGGCGAGCATAAGCAGGAATATGATGATCGATATGGCCGAGCTGTAGCCGTAGTTGTTCGTCACGAAGGCGTTTTCATAGGCGTAGGTCAGTATCGTGTGGAAATTCGAGCCCGTCCGCGCGCCCATCTGCTGGGTGAGCAGATAGACGACGTCGAACTGCTTGAAGGTGGTGAACACCGTGATGATGACCGCTGGCGCGATGATGGGCTTTATCGAGGGGATGGTGATATACCGCGTGCGCTCCAGCCAGCTGGCGCCGTCGAGTATCGCGCTCTCGTAATAGCTCGCGTCGATGCTCTGCAGCGCGCCGTCCATGATCATTATCATGAAGGGGAGGGCCAGCCAGAGGTTGACCACCGTGCAGCAGATGAAGGCGGAGACGTCCGTCGAGAGCCAGCGCACGGCCTCGTGCCCCAGGGCCTCCATCCACTGGTTGAGCAGGCCGAACTCGCTGTTGAACATGCCCGTTTTCCAGAGCAGGATGGACACATAGCCCGGCATCGCCCAGGGGAACATCAGAAGCGTCTTGTACACCTTGCGCAGGCGCAGCTTCTTTACGTTCAGCGCGCTTGCCAGCAGGAAGGCTATCACCAGCTGCAGCGCCATATTCACCGCCGTCCACAGCACCGTCGCCAGCAGCGCGGAGAGGAAGCCGGAGTCGAACACGAAGAGCGCGCGCCAGTAGTTGTCGAGCCCGATGAGCGTGTAGTCGAACCAGTGGTAGACGCTCATGTTGGTGAGCGAGATGTAGAACGTGTAGAGGATGGGGAAGACGACGATGAGGGCTATCAGCAGCAGGGAAGGGCCGGATACGAGGTAGCTCCGGAGGATGCTTTTGCGGCGCTTGTCCATATCACTTCATGTTGGCGATGAGGTTCTCCGCCTCCGCCAGGGCCTCGTCAAAGCTCTTGTCCACATCGCGGCCGGACATGTTGACGTCCGTGAGCAGGTTGCTCATCACCGTCCACATCACGTCCATCTCAGGGATGTTGGGCATCGGTATGGCTATCTCCGCCGTGGCGCGCATGGCCTGCACCAGCTCGTCGTTGGCGACGGCCTCGTCATCATAGCATTCCGTCCGCGCCGGGGCGCAGCCGCTGGCCAGGGCGAGCTCCACGCCGACCTCCGGCGCGCAGAGCGCCGCCAGCACGGCGCGCACGGCCTCGCTTTTGCTTTCCGCCGCATGGGTGAGCACATGCACGCCCTGCACGCCGGAATAGGGCGCGAGCGGCATGTCCGTCTCATCCACCACCGGCATGGGCGCGATGCCGAGCTCGATGCCCGCCTCGCGGGCGCTGGGCACCATCCATGGGCCGCCTATGGTCGAGTCCGCCTTGCCCTCAAGGAAGAGCGTGTTGACGGTGGAATACTCCGTTTCGCCCGGCATCAGCTGCACGAACTTGAGGTGGTAGGCGAGCGCGTCCTTCACGGCCTGCGGCTCGGGGAAGGGCACGCCGTCGGCGCTGATGATCTCGCCGCCGAAGCCGTGTATCCAGGCGGCGGAGTAATAGGCCGTGGAGTGCTGCTCGACGAAGCCGAAGCGGTCGCGGCCGGTGTTGGCCTCCATGTAGGCATAGAGCTCCTCGGTGGTCTCCGGCACCATTTCGGCCGTCATGTACTTGCTGTTGTACATGAAGAGCAGCGTTTCAAAATAGAGCGGCAGCTGATAGGCCGTGCCCTTGTACGTCGCGGCCTCGGTGGTCATCGGCAGGTAATTTGCCAGCTCGCCCTCCGGCAGCAGTCCCTCGATGGGCTCGAGTATGCCCATCTCGGCAAAGAGGCCGATCTTGTCGTGGGCAAAGATGAACATGTCCGGCGCGCTGGAGGGGTCGTTGCCCACCAGCTTGAGCGAATCGGTGAGGCTGGTCTTTTTCTCCAGCGTTATCGTGTAGTCCGGCAGCGCCTCGCTGAGGTAGCTTTGCAGCACCTCGGCCACGGCGTCCTCCTTGTCGTGCCAGATGACGATGCTGTCCGCGTCCGTTTCCTGTGCGCCGCAGGCGGCCAGGGCAAATACCATCGCCGCCGCCAGGAGCAGCGAAATGAGTTTTTTCATCGTTCCCTCCTTATATCCCGCGGGGCGGGCACGCCGAGACGCGCCCGCCCTCTCTGATAGGAAATGTAAAAATGCGGCTTTACTTCTTTTTCTTCTTCGATACCACGACGGCGACGGCGATGACGGCCACCACGACGACGGCGATCACGATCCACAGTGTGGAGCTGCTGCCGCCCTCGCCGGCGCTCTCGCTCTCCTCAGCGGGCGCGGCGCTCTCCTCTGGCTCGGCAGAGGGCTCGGCGGCCTCGCCGGCCGGCTGCTCATAGGCGACCGCGGCGTTCTCCGCGTCCGTCACGGTTATCCACACGTCCTTGCCCGTCTCAACGGAGAGGTCGGTGGTCTGTATGCCGCCCTCGTTGGCGTTGATGATGATGGAGTTCACCCAGCCGGGCACTTCGATGCTGTACCAGCCGTCCTCGCCCCCGGCCATGGCCTCGCCCGGCCAGGCGGCAAAGGCGTTGGTGCCGTCCGGGGCCGACCAGGCCCAGCAGCAGGGACCAGCCCAGTCCGCGGGCACCTGCGCATGGACGGTGATGGGCGGTGCGTCGGGGGCTTCGGGGTCCTCATAGACGGCCTCGGTGCTGAGGTCGTTGTACACCGTCACCCAGACCTCCTGCGGCTCCACGGCGACGGCCTCCGTCTGCGCCGCGCCGCCGTTGCCGATGAAGGTCAGGCTCGTGGCGGTCACCGGCACGTCGGCCGTGAACCAGCCCTCCTCGCCGCCGGACATGGCCTTTTCCGCCTCCCCGGCGAGTACGCTGACGCTCTCCCACTCCAGGGGGACGTAGGCGTGGACGGTGTAGGTCTCCACATAGGCGGGGATCTCAACGTCCGCCTGGGCCTCGTAGCTCACCGTGGTCGTGAGGTCGTCCGCGACGGCGATCCACACCTCGCGCCCGGCCTCAACCACGTCGCCGGCGGTCTGCACCGCCGCCTCGTTGGCGCTGATTATCACGTTCTGCACGAAGGCCGGCACATAGATGTAGTACCAGCCGCTGTCGCCCAGCGGCTCCATCGCCCCGCCGGGCCAGGCCGCAAAGGCGTTGGTGCCGTCGTCGGCCCAGGCCCAGCAGCAGGGGCCTGCCCAGTCCGCCGGCACCTGCGCCAGCACGGGCACCATCTCCGCCTCCGCCGAGTCCGCCAGCGCCGCCGTCGACAGGCAGGCGATGAGCAGCAGGCAGAGCAGCATTGCCGTAAACTTCTTCATTTTTATGCCTCCAATCCGTATTGTTTTATACGTCCCTGAGGCCATATTAGCATTGTAAATCGGCATGGTCAATGCGAAATTGCGAAAACAATACACTTATCATCATGTCTATTTCGTACAATGTAAACGCCAGAGATATATAAATATTGCACAGAAATTTTGCCGAATGGCGGCGTTTTACCGGCTAAAATTGAGCCTGCCTCAGGCGCTTTGAGAAAATAGTTTCTCATATTTTCACGGCCCGTCCTGCCTGGCCGCCGGGGGCGGCGCGGAACGATGGATATACCCCAGTTCACAAATCAGGTATAGAATATGCTCATCACACACAGCGGAGGCGATGCAATGAACGACAGATACGTTACGGAAAAGCTGCTTGAGGATTTTTCCTCCCAGCTGCGGGCGGCGGGATGCGCGCAGGGGACGGCGGAGAACTACCTTCGCCATGTGCGCGCCTTCGCGCGCTGGCTGGAGGGCGGCGAGGCGACGGGCGAAGCAGCGGCGGGATGGCGCTGCTGGCTGCTCGGGCAGGGCTATGGCCCGCCGAGCGTCAACGGCATGCTGGTCGCGCTGAACCGCTTCTTCAAGTTCGCCGGCTGGGACTGCCGCACGGAGCTGCTGCGCATACAGCGGCGCGCGTTCCGCGACCGGGGCCGCGAGCTGACGCGCGGGGAGTATGAGCGGCTCGTAAAGGCGGCGCGCGGCCATGGCCGCGGGCGGCTCGCGCTGGTGATGGAGACCATCTGTGCCACCGGCATCCGCGTCAGCGAGCTGCGATATGTCACCGTCGAGGCGGCCAGGCGGGGACAGGCCGAGATCGCCCTCAAGGGCAAGATACGCACCATACTGATACCGGCCCGGCTGCGGCGCAAGCTCCTGGACTACGCAAGGAAAAACAAAACCGCCTCCGGCGAGATATTCCTCACCAGAAGCGGCAGGAGCCTGGGGCGAAAACAGATATGGGCGGAGATGAAGGCGGCCTGCAGGTCGGCGCACGTCGCGCCGGGGAAGGTGTTCCCGCACAACCTGCGGCACCTGTTCGTGCGCGTTTTTTACCGCGAGTGCCCCGATATCGTAAAACTGGCGGACGTGCTGGGCCATTCCAGCATCGATACTGCCAGGATCTATCTTGTGGCCAGCGGCGAGGAGCACGCCCGGGTGCTCGACCGGCTGCGGTTGGTGACGTAGGACAATATACATAGTTTGTCCCATATCGTGATGCCATTCGTATGACATTACGCAAATTTTAACACAGGTTTCGGCATAATGCAAGATGGTTCTTGCATTATGGCGCGCGTAAAAGCAGGCCAATCAAGAGCATTTTTTGATTGGCCGGGGTTTTACGCGCTTTTTTGCTTTCGCGTCAGAAAATTATAATTGTTGTGTTATCAATTTGTATCCGACGCATCCTTATGTCCGGCTCCAGGCGTAACAATATATGTATATTGTCCATAGGAGGCGAGGGGAATGGAACAGCGCGGGCGCGCGGACGGCGGCGTCGCCGTCACGTGGCAGAGCGTTGACGAATATCTGGCGAGCCTGACGCAGCGCGGCTGTTCACCGGACACCGTGCGGGCCTACCGCCGCTGCCTGGCGAGGCTCTACCGCTTCCTGCCGGGGGACAAGCTGCTCCGCCGGGGGACGCTCGAACTCTGGCGCGGGGAGCTGCTGCAGACATACACGCCGCGCACGGTGAACGTCAACGTCTCGGCGGTGAACAGCTATCTGGAGCACATCGGCGCGCGGGAATTCCAGCTCACGCGGCCGCTGCCGCCGCCGGAGGACGACCAGCCGGAGATAACGCGGGCGGAATACCTGCGGATGCTCGGCCGCGCCAGGCAGGACGGCAACGAGAGGGCCTATCTGCTGACAAAGGTGTTCGCCTGCACGGGCCTGACGGTGCAGGAACTGCCCTGCGTGACGGCGCGGGCGGTGGCGGAGGGCCGGGTGGAGCCGCCCGGCGGGGAGGAACGGGCAGTGAAGCTGCCGGAGTGCCTGCGCCGCGAGCTGTCCGGCTATATGAGCCGGCACGGCGTGCGGGAAGGGCCGGTGTTCGTAACGCGCAGCGGGCAGCGCATGAGCCGCACGGCGGTGACGGACTGCATCCAGCGCCTGGCCGCGTCGGCGCACATCGCCCCCGGCAAGGGCAATCCCAGATGCCTGCGCAAGCTGTACCTGGCCGCGCAGAAGGAGATATGGGACAGCCTGCGGCCCATGGCCGACCAGGCCCACGAGCGCCTGATCGACACCGAGCAGATGGCCGTCGGCTGGCCGGAAAGAGAAGAATGAGCGCATAAGGAGAGACGGAAGATGAAAAAGACAAAAAAGCTGCTGGCCATGGCGCTGGCGCTGGGGCTCCTGCCCGCGGCGGCGATGGCGGCGTGCGACCCGAAGGTCACTATAAGGAAAGCGGGCAGATTGCGGGCCAGATCGCGGCCTGCGAGGTGGAAGAGATCACGGACTTCGAGATCGAGGGCTCGCACGTGGTGTTTGATATCGGCTCCGCCGGTTTCTCGCCCTTCGCGCTCGTCTGGGAGACCGAAAAGGTGCCCGAGCCTGTGAGCCGGCTGACGGTAACCAAGAGCGCGGACAAGGACGAGGCGGCGGTGGGCGAGACCGTCACTTACACCATCACGGTCAAAAACACCGGCACTACGGTGCTCACGGGCGTGAAGGTCACCGACACGTTCAGCGGCGGCCACGGCGCGCTGCGCTTTGAGCTGCCCGACGGGGTGACGGACAACGGTGACGGGACGTTCACCATCGGCGAGCTGGCAGTTGGTGATAGCGTGGAGATAACGGCCAAATACACGGTGCTCGAAGAGGACGCCGGCACGACGCTGACGAATACGGCTGTGGCGGACAGCGCGGAGACCGGGCCGAATGAGACGACGGAGACCGTAGATATCCCCGAGGCCGAAGAGCCGGACGAGCCCTGGTGGCCGCCCATCATCCCGCCGGACGACGATGACGACGATGACGATGACGAGCCTGTCCGTCCCGGCAGCACGGTGCCGCCGATGCTCAACGGGAAAGATCATTTCGCCTACGTCATCGGCTACGAGGACGGCACGGTGAAACCGGAGGGCACCATCACGCGCGCAGAAGTTGCAACGATAGTTTTCCGCCTGCTGAAGCCGGAAGTGCGCGACGGCAACCTGACGACCGCCAACAGCTTCGCGGACGTGGACGAAAGCGACTGGTATGATATGGCAGTGTCCACGCTGGTGAAGCTGGGCATCATCACGGGCCGGACGGAGAGCGTTTTCGACCCCGACGCGCCGATAACGCGGGCTGAATTCGCGGCGCTTTTTGCGCGGTTTGACGAGTCGGAGGCGCAGTTCGAGGGCTACTTTACGGACATTTCCGGCCACTGGGCGCGCGAGAGCATAGAGCGCGCGGCGGCGCTGGGCTGGATAACGGGCTACGAGGACGGGTCTTTCCGCCCGGATGCGGAGATAACGCGCGCGGAGGCGATGACGATGATAAACCGCGTGCTGGAGCGCGACCCGGTGAACGATGCAGATTTGCTGCCGGGGATGAGGGTGTGGAGCGACAACCCGCC